>NZ_JBWDTQ010000016.1:0-242781 GCF_056312425.1 Nocardiopsis sp. TRM 82005 | reverse complement strand
CGCCGGGCCGGGAAGAGGCTGAAGAAGACCCAGAAGGCCCTGTCCCGCAAGCAGAAGGGATCGAACAACCGGGCCAAAGCACGGGTCAAGGCCGCCCGCGCCCACCGTCTACGGCCGAGACGCGGCCGTCGCCGTGGACCACCGGGGCGGGCTGGCCCCGGCCCCCGCGCCGTGGGGCGGCGGAGGGCTCGGGTATGGACGGCCACGCGGGCACCGCGGGGGTTCGCCCCGTGCGGGGGATGGTCGAAGTCCCCTCAGGCACTGGACAGAGAAGATCCCCAGGTCAATGACCTGGGGATCTCTCGTTGCGCTGACCTCCACAGCCACGGTGCGCAGAACGTCACCGCAGGTCCGGGCCGTGGAGGTTCGGCTCCTTCTCGAACACTCCCGCTTCCCCGCCGCCCGATCGCACGGAGCGTATTGGGTGGAGCATGATCAGCGGCCCGGTCCGTACACCGTTCCCGGGCAGGACGCGGGTCAGAGGCGTGTCCAACCAACCGGCCCTCGCAGGCCGCCACGATGGCCGTATCGCCGCAGTTCAGGCGCCGTGAAAATCAGGAAGGGCTCCGAAGCGCGCGGGAACCGCCCTGACACCGGTGATCAATGCGGCCAGAGCCGTTCCCGTCGTGGCCCTCGGCGGCGCGAACCGTCCTAACCGCACGGGGACGAGGACCGCGGCGACTCCCATCCGCGCCGTTGGCTCAGCAACCGCGGAATCGTCCACCGCCTGCCCCGCAAGGGAGTTGGGGCGGTACCGGCGGCAGGTCGAGCGCACCACGGCCTGGCTGGCTGGATGCCGTCGTCTCCGTCACCGCTACGAACGCAAGGCCCTCACGGCTGACTTCAGCGGTCAGGCGGCGGCGATCACGTTGGAAAGGTGTCCGGCAGGATCGGCCACGCCCAGCCCTGGGAGAAGGTAGAGCCACAGGGAGTCCAACCGTTCACAGATGTTCTCTCTCTGCTCCAACTGGTCTCCCATCTCCTGGATGCCGAAAATGCTGGCTACGACAAGCCAGGAGGCACTGTCGATATCGACGTCCGCTCCCAGTTCGCCGCACTCTTTTGCCTCAACCAGAAGGTCGCGCACCTCACGCACCCAGCCCGGAAACGGCGACGGCACATCTTTCTCGATATGCTCACTGTTCTTAATGAGGCATATAGCCGCCCTGCTGGACGTGTCATCGCGAAATCCAAGAACCAGATCGTGCGCGAACAACATCAGCAGCTCAGTCCCATAGAACCCCTGCTTCCTCCGAACGGGGACGTACTGAGCCCATTTCTCACAGTTTTCGAGAATCAAGGCCTTCGCAATATCAGCCTTGGACTCGAAATGGAAGTACAATGACCCCCGTGTAACACCGGCGCGCGCTGATATATCCACCAGCCTCGTCGCAAGATAGCCATTCTTGTCGAACTCGACCCCTGAGGAGTCCAACAAATTCTTGCGCGTACGGAGCGCCCTGTCTTGCTGTACCATAAAATTCCTTACCCCGGCAGCCTCTTCATCGGCGGCCGAGGACCCGTGCCCCCGCGATTCGCACTAAATATTGCGGAGCCTATCGACAAATATTACTGTTATTTATTCATTGCCTCGCAGTTAAGTTTATTTGCTTGAGGGAACGGGCTCCCCAGGGTCCGGTGGCCGTCGCTACAGCCGCGACGGAGGCGCTCCAGTGCCACGGAGAGCGCAATCGGTGCCATGGTGGCTGGAGGGGTACCTCTGGAGAACACGCGCACCGTGCCCCGTCGCACCCGGGAGCCGGCCGAGCAGTGCCCGGCCGACACAGGAACAAGCCACATCACCAACACCAGTCGCGCCTCAGCAGCCTGACCCTACATGCCCGAGTTCGCGCCCGCTTGCCATTAAATTCTTATGAGAAAATACTATCCAGGAACCCTCCTGTACATTGCTTGCAGTAGAGCAGAATTCGCGGATACTACCTTCAGCCCCCTGGAGCGGTACAGGCGCCGGGCAGCCTCCAGGCTGGGAAAACCGCTTCCGGGGATCACCAGAGTCTCGGAGCCGGGTTCCAGCTGGTCGATGATCTGCCTTTCCAGCTCATTTTGGCCCACGGCATGGACCGCGCCGAGGTCGAACAGATCCGGGCGCTCAATCCCATCCCACTCCGAGGGGAGCTCGAACCTGATGGCCTGCTGAACCGGAACCGGAAGATACTCCGACACGTATTTCACCGTAGTGTCACTGAACCAAGGCGGACACAGAATGGATACCTTCTCTGCCCCGCACTCGTTCAGTTCTTCCCGGATCGCTTGGCCAGCCGTGACCACAGGGATCCCACCCGTAATCTCTCCCACCCGCTCCGAGAAGAGCTGATCGAATTCGCAGCCGCCGAAGACGCTACTGCTGGTAAAGCAGTACCCCAGTGCGTCTACGCGCAACTCTCCCAACTGGCGTGCGGCCGTCTCCACCGCGTATTCGGAAAGCAGCTGATCGAAATCGAGACCGGTGAACTCCGTACCGAAGGGGCGCGGCGTCCAGAACCTGGCCGTGTTCACCTGCGTCCCGGAGTCGACCGAGGACCAGATCTCCGCCTCGGGGACCGGGTCGTTGTGGATGACAAGGATTCCAAAACTCGTCTTCATACCTGGACCTCGACAGACTGCTTCTTCGTCTTCCTGCGCCGCAAGAGCAAAGGCGCGACGGCCATCCCCGCCCCGGCGAACGCCGCGGTCACCAGGAACGCCCATCGGAACTCGACTTCTCCGGGCGTGGTGCCCAGAACGATCGTGAGCAGCGCGACCGTGACCGCTGCGGACAGGTACTGCGACGTGGTCATCAGCGCACCGGCGCTCCCCTGATGGGCCTCAGGCGCGTCACGGGTACCGATAACAAACATGGAGGTGTAGATGACTCCATGCCCGAAACCGCTGAGAAGGAGGCCGGGAAGGAGATGGGTGACGTAGGACCCCTCGCCCAGCATGAGAGCGAGAAGGACGAGTCCGACAGTGCTCAGGAGGAATCCTGCCGTAAGTGTCACTCCCGGGCCAAAGCGCTCCACAGTCCGTCCAGCCACCATGTTCCCTACGGTTACCATCACCGCCAGGGGCAGGAAGCCCAGGCCCGCGAGGAACGGGGTGAACCCTTCCAACCGTTGGAGCAGGAGGGTGACGAGGTAGAACTCCGATCCCACGCTGGCCATGTACAGATATGTGGCCAACACTCCGGCGCCCAAGGACGGGATACGGCGCAGGGACCGGTCCACCATCACGTTCTTGGACCTGGCCTCGTTGATGAGGAAGATGACCCCCAGGACGAGGGCCACCAGCAGAGACATCCCGGCATACGCCCAGGAGGAGCCGGGGTCGGCGATCAGCGTGAGTCCGATGACGAGCGACAGAAGAGCGCCGGTGCCCAGAATCGCCGCGGGAAGCGGGATCCTGGACCCGCGCTGGCCCTGGACTTTGGCGACCAGCCAGAGCAGACCGCCGAGAGCGGCCAGCAGTGTCAGCGGAACGTTGATGAAAAACGTCCAACGCCACGAAAACGCGGTGAGGACACCGCCGAGGACAACCCCCACAGCCAGACCAGAAGCACCGACGGCGCCCCAGATGGCCAAGGCCCGGGAGCGGTCTCTCCCCGCCTCGAAGATGGCACTGATCAAACCGATGATCGCCGGCTGAAGGAAGGCCGCGGACAGGCCCTGCACACCACGGGCCATGAGCAGGACGAGGCCGTCCTGCGCGAAACCGCCGGCGGCGCTCGCCAGGCCGAACACGATGATCGCGACCAGGAAGACCTGCTTGGCACCGATCCTGTCGCACACACGCCCCCCGACCAGCAGCAGGCCGGCGAACAGCAGTGCATAGGCGCTGACCACCCACTGCAGAAGGGAAGCAGAGAGACCGAGCTCCGCGCCCACACTCGGCAGAGCGACGTAGATGATCGAATAGTCAAGTGCGATGAGGAACTGTGCCAGGCAGAGCACGGCGAGAGCGCCGATTTTATGCACGGAACCCGGTGCGTTCAGGGTAGTACTCATGTTTTAGTCTTTTCAGCAGTGTTTGTAATGAGGAAGCGCATCTGCCGTGCGAGATCTGGAACATCACGGACGACAGCCGCAGCTCCCGCGGAGTGCAGTGTCCCCGGGTCAGCGACTCCCCACGTGACGCCGACCGCAGGCATTCCTGCTGCGACAGCCATGTGGATATCGTCGGGGGAATCTCCCACTACGAGACAGCGCTCAGCTGCCATGCCCCACCGGTCCGCGGCGAGGAGTGCCAGGTCAGGGTGCGGTTTCCCCCGGTGGGCCTGGTCATGCCCGATGACCTCGTCCATGAGAGGCCCCAGACCGCTTGCATCCAGCAATTCTCTGGCGCTAGAAGTGATCTTGCTGGTAACGACAGCGATCCGGACGCTCTCATTTTTCCAATGTTCCAGAATGTCTCTGATCCCAGGGAAAACCAACGAGGGGGCACGGCGCAGGGTCCGCTCTGCGAAGGACGCCCGGAAGACCTTTCTGGCGTCTTCCCAAACCGCTTCGCTTCCTTGTGGCAGAAGGACTGGGAAAATGGATTCGAGGGGTTTCCCGATGAGCGATCGCGCATGGGGAGGCAGGGGTCCTCCGCCTTGCGAATCGCAGGCGTCCTTGAATGCCTCGAGGATCGCTGACGGGGTGTCCATCAGAGTGCCGTCCAAGTCCAGGAGCAAACCTTTGATACCCGTCATATCCTGCCTGCACTCCCAGAAATCTCCGCCGGCCGTGCGGCTGCCTCATCCACGGCGAGCTGGGCGGCCAATCGAGTGGTGGACTCCAGAACAGCCCGATTTACCAGACTGCTGCTTCCTTCGGTCGCTCTCGCAATAGCGGAAAGAACAAAAGGCGTGAGCTCAGGGCCGGAAGCACCCTCAGACTTGGCTTCCTCAAGCGCATCATGAACCATACGGTTCAAGAAGTCAGCGTCAATACTCCACTCTTTACTGATCGGCTGGGTGACGAGCACAGCGGAGCGGGAAACCATTTCCCAGTGTTCGTGCATAACCCCGACTATTTCTTTCAGGGAGTCGATTCTGAAGGGTGTAGGACAACCAGTGCTCCGGGTGTAGTAACCGGGAAAGTCATCGGATCTGTATCCGATGACAGGAACACCGATCGTCTCCAGGTACTCCAAGGTCAGAGCCGGATCCAGCAGGGACTTAGCTCCGGCGCACACGACCGCGACCGGGGAACGTGTGAATTCGGTGAGATCTGGTGAGATATCGAATGACGTCTCCGCACCCCGGTGTACACCGCCGATACCGGCGACGGCGAATACCGGTATGCCGGCTCTGACCGTTCCGATAAGGCTGGACGAAACGGTCGTTCCTCCAGTACGTCCTCTGTTGAGGGAGACAGCGAGGTCACGTGTGCTGATCTTGCTGTCATCACTACCCTTGGCCAGCCGTTCCAGCTCGTCATTGGTAATACCTACACGGAAGACTCCGTCGATGACGGCGACACGCGCAGGCAGAGCGCCCTCGTCACGTGCGCACTGATCCACGGATAGCGCCGTCTCCAGGTTCTGTGGATAGCTCCCCCCGGAGACGACCGAGGTCTCCATCGCCACGACTGGTCCACCTTGGGAGGTAGCGGCCAGAACTTCGTCTGATACAACAATTTCTCTGATTCCGCTTCTGGTCACAGTGTTTACCCCCTCTTCCTTACTTCCTGACGGGCATCGTCGATCAATGACCCCTTAGTGGTCATGAGCTGCGATCCGACAAGCTTGGGGTGGTTATCAGCGATTCCCCCCACCACTGTCTCGTATGGAAAATCTTCGTACTGACCCCTCCATCTGAGAAACTCCATGTGACGGCGCCCTTGCGAATCGAAGGGATGACTGTAGCTGTCCCGGTAACCGTCAAATGACAGAGGTTTGATTCCGTAGAGCTTGCACAGGAGCTCGTTGAACACTGGAGTCGCGTGTATCCACTTTCCGTCCAGGTGTACGGAGACCAGAGCATGGAAGGTGAACACATTGCCACCCATGAGGCTCAGGAGGCGTTCTGAGGCCAGGTGGTTGCATACGTCGCCGTACACCAGACGGGACGGTATGCCTACAGCCCGGACCGCAGCTGCGTAGACCAGGGACTTGTGAACACAGAAACCTTTTCCGCGCCGGATGACCGACGAGGCCTTCATACCTTCTCTGGTCAGATCGGCATCGTACACTTCGTAGCGGATGCCATCCCGTACAGCATCGTGCAGAAGTACGGCCTTTTCCCGCAACGTCGTTTCTCGGTCCGGCAGCGACCGATCAATGAATTCCTGGACTTCGGGGCTGTCGTGATCCAAGAAATATGTCGGGCTCGTGGGGGGAGGGTTCTTACTCATTGATCTCCTCTTTTTCAGAGGCCGAGGTGTCTCGCAATTTTCTGCTTCTGCACAGCATTCGTTCCGGAATAAATCGATCCGCTCAAAGCGTCACGGACGCCGACCTCGATTCCAGTACAGGTCAGAACGCCCTCTCCGCCGAACAGTTCAACTGCAGCCTGCGCAGTACGGACATTGGCTTCGCTGACAAGGATCTTGGCCGCCGCCGTCTCAGACGTAGCCCTGCGTCCTGTAGCAACTGCCTCCACGGCGTTGTGGAGAGCCAACCGGGCAGAGTGAATGGAAATATGCATATCGACTACAGAATTCTGGACACCCTGGAAGTCTGAAATGCGCCTTCCGAACTGCCTTCTATGAGTCACGCGCTCGACGACAAGGTCCAGGCGCCGGAGCATCTCACCCACCGTGATGCTGAAGGCGACAAGTACTTCCCAGTTCATTACGTGCTCGAGCATGAGGAAGCCGGTGCCCACACCGCCGAGGATGTTTGCCCTGGGGACCCGGCAATCCTCCATGCTCAACCGCCCGAAGGGGGAGGTACGCAGAGTGTTCTTCTCTAACCGCTCGCCAAACTCGGCACCCTCTGCCCCCCGGGGAACGAGCACAGCCGTTAAACCGAGGGGGCTGGGAGACTCGGATGTGCGGACGTAGACCACAGCGAGGTCAGCTAAAGGCGCATTCGTGACATACGTCTTGACCCCGTTGAGGACGATCTCGTCCCCCTCTAATCGGCCGGTGGACGCCATAGACAGAACGTCGGAACCCGTCCCCGGCTCTGTGATGGCGTGGCATCCGATAGACCTTCCGGAGGTTACGGCAGGCATGTACCTGCTGCGCATTCCATCACTTCCGAACCGATTAATGGCAAACCCGGTACTCGCCAGATGTGTGGCCACACTAAAATTCAGCCCTGCATCATGAACGTGGTACCCAAGGGTCTCCGCAGCACGCATCAAATCAGCAAGGGAGTGGTCATACCCTCCCAGGTCCCTCGGGAAGAACGATCTGAAAATTCCCGTATCAGCAAGTGAATGCCATGCATTATCGGAGAACGAAGCGAGGCGCTCACGCTCGGGATAACCACTGTTGATACCGGGAGCGACGTCTCTGATCCGATCACACAGTTGGTCGATCGTCATTCCACGGAGTCGGCTCTGAACGGCTGTGCTCGTCATATTTTTCGTCTATCTAGTAAGAGGAGAACGCGTCCGAGTTGAGGCTGTGACTCTCATTCCCCTTCAGGGGAGGATTGAAGACACTGATCAACTCCATATCCTCGTTGTCACTAGCGATCAGCAAATGTGGGTCGTGCTTGTCGAGTGCGTAGAGGACTCCCTTGGAGAGGTCGATCCGGGCGCTCCCGTCCACACTCTCGACGGCTCCGCTCCCCGAGATGCAGTAACAGGCTTCCAGGTGATTTCGGTATTCCAGCTTGGACACAGTGCCGGCTTTGACCACCGTGTGGGCGATAGTGAAGCCGAGGCTGTCGTTCTCCACCAGGAGCCTTTCACTGGTCCCATTCCCCCAGTCAACAGACTCAGTGGCCACTCGGGATCGCATAAACATATCTGGATCTTCCTTTCCCACGAAAACTTCGATTATTTATTTCAGGACTTCACCGTGGCATTTGATTGCACGAATTCAGTGATGGAATAAATCGTGCTGAGGTCAGCAGGACTGATGTCGGACTCCAGGGTGGAGACGCCGAAGGTACTCTGAATCCATTCGACGAGCTCGAGTAGGGCCAGGCTGTCCACGACACCCGTGGCGAGGAGGTCGTAGTCTCCTGGAATCGACTCCCCCTCCAGGTCCGGCGCGTGCACCGAGATGATGTGGTCATAGATTTTTTGACGGATATCAGCATTCATTAATGCTTCCTTTCAAGAATTCGACTGACCGCAGTCAAACGGTCAGTTTTCCCGGTGCCAGTCCTGGGAAACGGGTTCCTTGTAAAAAGGATTCTTTTGGGAAGTGCTGCTTGCGGCAAGGCGGAGGCGATTGACGAACGCAACTTCAGGTTCGTCACCTCAGAGTCCTGAGAAAGAAGCACAGCGGCCACGACTTCAGGTTCCCCGATGTTTTGGCTTCGTGACACCACTACGGCGTCGGTGACACCGCTCTGACTGCGCAGTACGGATTCGACCGCATCCAGGGATACACGGACTCCGCGTACTTTTATTTGTCGATCAGACCGGCCCGCCAGGTACAGAGTCCCATCAGTGTCAACACTGACCAGGTCACCTGTACGGAATTCACGTCGCCCGTTCGATCCGCTCCTCCATGCGTCGTTCGGGGCGTTGACGTAACCCAGTGCCTGGAAGGGGGTGGAGACGATCAATTCGCTGGACCGGGTGTCCTCGATTCGATAAATAACATCGTCGATAGGTGATCCAAGGGCCCCGGGGGTCGCCTCCCGCAGATCCAGGATGAAGCTATCATTGGTCTCTGTGCTTCCGTAAACGCTTAGAAGCTCTGCCTTGGGAAATTTTTCCTCCAAGGCGGGAACAGAGTCAAGAGGGAAGAAGTCGCCAGTTGATATAACTGTTCTGACATCAGGGAGCGAATGAGTAGCGCGTGTTAGCAAGGTGTGCACCATAGGCACTGCTTGCACCAGGGTGACACCATTGTCTCGGGCCGTTTCGGTCAGTGAACGTCCGTCTGTAAGATCCTCTCTTTCGGCGAATACGACCGTGCCCCCGGCGACGAGGACGGTCCAAACGTCTAGGGTCGCGATATCGAAATTGACAGGGGAGAGACTCAGTGACACGGTTCTCGAGTCGAGCCCGAACCGCTCGCAGGCCCATAGAGCGAAGCGATCGATTCCGTGCGGATCGTGTGCGACGATTTTCGGTTTGCCTGTCGACCCGGAGGTGGTCGTCCACAGGCCCTGCGCCGAGACGAGGCCTCCGGGATCCTCAGCGAAGTCGCGAAGGTCCTGGTCCACCCACGCCATGTAATCCACACCTGCACTGTCCGGCAGGACGAGGGCAGGACGTTCTGACTCTTGCGCGGCCAGGACCTCGATGACCGACCGGCCTTCGCGATCCGCGCGCACAGTCAGCACCGGAGGCGGCGCACCATTGTTCGCGGTCTCCTCCACGGCGGCGACCAGTTGCCCGTAAGTCAGGCTGCCGGTTTTCCACCTCACCGCCACGGCGTGCGGTCTTTGGACTGCGTGGGCCCTGACAGAGGCCCACACTCTCGGAGTCGCCATGTGTCCTTCCCTCCATCATTGCGGCCAACGACTCCAAACCATACATACATGTAGGTTTGTTTTGAAGCCGTTGGCCACATACGGACACGGTGCTCCGCCCAGATAGGCCCTGAAGGCTCCGAACGCGCAGTTCAGGCGCGGTATCGACCTCTAAGCGGTGGTGCGGGCGTCCTGAGCGCGAGGTGAACGGCGGTTCCGTGGGGCCTTGTGCGGCCGCGCGCCGAGAGCGGCCGACAGCGGCACGATGGCGATCGTCCGCGGTTCGGCACGGAACGGGTGCTGTTCGCCCTGGTCGCCAACCGCGCACTGGCCCCGGCATCGAAGCTCGCGGCTGCGGACCGGATCACACACGACGTACACGTCAACGGCCTGGACACCACTGACGGCGACGCGTGCTACCGGGCGGTGGACTGGCCGCACGAGATGACCGGCGACCTGGGGACACAGGTATTCGACGAGGTCGCGCACCTGCTGGGCCCGAAAGCGGGCCTGCTGTTCCTCGGCGCCACCAGCACCTGCTTCGAGCTGGACGGGGCCGACGCTCCGAGCGGACGCGGAGCCATTGCCCCAGCCCCCTCAAGGGAACCGTGCCCTGGCGCAGCCGCGGGAGCGCGAGCCACCGTCAGACGCAGAAAGGGGCCCACCCTCAGGTGGACCCCTCTACGACCTGCTAATTCTCTGTCGGGACGGCGGGATTTGAACCCACGACCCCTTGACCCCCAGTCAAGTGCGCTACCAAACTGCGCTACGTCCCGTCCGCCGCGCGGACGCCGTCTCCGGCGTCGCCGACGGGAAGACTCTACCGCATTTTCGGGGCCATTCGCACAACGGCTCCCGCCTCCACCAGCGGGGTCCAGCGCCGTCTCGGACCGGCGGTTCCGGGCGCGGGGAAACCCTCCGTCCCCGAGCCCGCCGGTGAGCAAGATCGGTCAGGCGCCCGCACCGGTCCGGCGAACATACTGGTCACATGACCGACCCCACCCCAGGCCGGGACCGCCTGCGTGCACTGCTCGACGCGGTCCTCGACGAGGAGAACGCCCGCCTCACCGACATGGCGGGCCACGCCTTCACATCGCCGTTCCACTTCACCCGCAGACTGACCCGCGACACCGGGGAGCCCCCGGTCGCGCTGCGCAGACGGGTCCTCCTGGAGCGCGCGGCCTGGCAGATCGGTCAGGGCAGCAGCGTGACCGAGGCCGCCTTCGCGGCCGGATACGAGTCGGTCGAGGGGTTCACGCGCGCCTTCGGACGTGCCTTCGGGCATCCGCCCGGTTCCACCGCACAGGGCAGCAGCACATGGCTGCCCGCGCCCAACGGCATCCACTTCCACCCGCCGATCCACCTGTGGGTCGAGGAGAAACCGAGGGAACGAGCCGGAATGGACATGATCGCCCTCCAGGTCCACCACGACGTGGACGACACCGCCCACCTGATCCGGTTGGCCGAAGGGCTCTCCGAGGAGGCCTACCGGCGGGTGCGGGCGCCCGGGCAGACCGTCCTGGAGTGGGACGGGCCCGAGGAGTCGGTCTGCGCCGTACTCGAACACCTGGTCCGGGCCAAGGAGGTGTGGCTCGCCTCGATCGACGGGGCCGACCTTCCCGGACCGGGCGCGGACGACACCGGGAGCCTGCTCGAACGGCACACCAGTGTCGGCGCGCGCTGGATCGCCGCGGTCGACGGCATCGGACGCCGCGGTGCCTGGGGCGACCGGCTGATCGACGCCCTGTGCGACCCGCCCGAGAGCTTCGTCCTCGGCAGCGTCATCGCGCACGTACTGACCTACGCCGCGCACCGCAGGCAGCTCGTCCGCCACATGCTGCGCGCGGAGGGCCTGGAGGTGGACCACGGCGACCCCATCGAATGGCTACAGGGCCGACACCACAACGGAGGTACACAGTGAGCAGGACCGTTTACAACACCGCGACGAGCCTGGACGGCTTCATCGCCACCGAGGACCACTCCCTGGAATGGCTCTTCACCGCCGACGGGGGCGAGGCCCTGGAGGAGACCAACGACTTCATCCGGAACGCGGGGGCGGTCCTGTGCGGCGCGGGCACCTACGAGTGGATCCTGCGCCACGAGGAGGTCACGGCCTGGCCCTACGACGTCCCCTCCTGGGTGCTCACCCACAGGGAACTACCGCGTTTGGAGGGCGACGTCCGCTTCGCCAGCGCGGACACCGACCAGGAACTGCGCGACCTGCACGCGGAGATGGTCAAGGCAGCCGACGGACGTGACGTGTGGCTGGTCGGCGGGGGCGGGATCGCCGCGGACCTGGCCCGGCTCGGGCTGCTCGACGAGGTGGTCGCCTCGATCGCCCCGGTCACCCTGGGCTCGGGGGCGCCGTTGCTGGCCGGACGAGTGGACCTGAAGGTGCTGGACGTACACCGCGCTGTCGACTTCGCCTGTACACGGTACGAGGTCGTCCGCTCCTGACACGGGCTGCTCTGGGGGCCTGGCCGGCGACTCGTCCAGGCTCCTCAGGCATGCTCCAGTTCGCGCAGGCACGCGGCGGCCCGCGCGATCTCGTTCTCGGTGAAGACGGCGATGCCGTGCTCCTGGAGCAGTCGCGCGGTCACCCCCTCACCGGGCGTCCTGTGCCCGGCGAAGGTCCCGTCGTAGACTTCGTGCAGCCCACACGAGGGGCTGGACTCCTTGAGCAGGGCCACGCCCACACCGTGCGCCTGGGCGGTGGCCAGCGCCGCGCGGGCGCCGTCCACGAAGTGGCCGGTCACGTCCTGCCCGTCGGGGGTGAGGATACGCGCCCGTCCCGCGAGCACCTCGGCGGCGGTCGCGCCGGGCTCGATCTCGGCGGGCGGCCGGGGCACCGGCAGGCCGCCCGCGACCTCGGGACAGTGCACCACGAGGCGCCCCTCCCGACGCCAACGGGCGACCACGTCGTCCTCGACCGTCTTGGCACGTCCGTCGTAGCGGACCTTGCGCCCCATGAGGCAGGCGCTGACCAGCACCTTGCGCATGGCTCCCCCCTCTCGCCCGTTCTCTGCCACGCTACCGGGGCGGCACACGGTCGAACCACGCCACTTCCACACTCCGAGTGATTGTATTGACACCCGGGGAAATACTTGGTGGTCCATCGGGGGAGACACGCGAGCGAGCCGCGTCCGCGGGCCCGGCCGGCCCTGGCCACGGACCACAAGACGATGCGTAAAGCCGTCATGGCCGCCGCGATCGGCAACGCGACCGAGTGGTACGACTTCGGCGTCTACAGCTACCTGGCCGTCACGATCGGGCTGGTGTTCTACCCGGCGCGGACCCAGGGCGTCCAGCTCATCGCCACCTTCACCACCTTCGCCGCCGCCTTCCTGGTGCGCCCGCTGAGCGGCCTGTTCTTCGGTCCGCTCGGCGACCGGATAGGCCGCAAGCGTGTTCTGGCCTTCACCATGCTGCTCATGGCGGTGAGCACCTTCGCGATCGGGCTCATCCCCTCCGCCGGCGCCATCGGCCTCGTCGCGCCCGTGCTGCTCCTGGCCGCCCGTATGCTCCAAGGCTTCTCCACGGGTGGCGAGTACGGCGGCGCCACCACCTTCATCGCCGAGTACGCGCCCGACAGGCGGCGCGGCTACCTGGCCTCCTGGCCGGAGTTCGGCACGGTCAGCGGCTACGTCGGCGGCGCCACCATGGTCACGGGGATGACCCTCCTGCTCGGCGCGGACACCATGCAGGACTGGGGGTGGCGCGTTCCGTTCCTGCTCGCCCTGCCGCTGGGCGCCGTCGGCCCCTACCTGCGGGTGAAGCTGGAGGACACCCCGGTCTTCACCCAGAGCACCGAGGGCTTCGGCGAGGACTCCGGCTGCGGGCGACGCGGGGGCCAGCTCCGGGCGACGATCGTGGACCAGTGGCGCAGCATCCTCCTGTGCGTGGGCCTGGTGATGGTCTTCAACGTCAACAACTACATGCTGACGGCGTACATGCCCACCTACCTGGAGGCCGAGCTGGGCTACGGCTCCACGACGGCGCTGGTGATGACCCTGGCCGCCATGGTGCTGATGCTGGTCGCGGTGGCCCTGTTCGGCGGCACCACCCCGCTGATCGCCGAGTCGCTCGTGCAGTCCACCGGAAACCTGTACGCACCGGCGTGGCTGATGATGATCGCGGGGGTGGTGGGCCTGGTGGTCGTGTGGCGGATGGAGGAGAGCGCGAACCGGCCGTTGCCCGGCGCCCCCTCCATCCCGGTCCCGGAGCGCGGCCCCTCGGACGACTCCCCGCCGCGGAGCAACGTGCGCCGACTGCCCTCGGACCCGTGACCCCGCGCGCGAACACCGAAGGGGGTGCCTCCTGGGAGGCACCCCCTTCACCGGGCCGGACACGCTGTGGCCGGAAAGGCCCACCAGCCCGTCCGTCTCGCCGGCAGCGTTCGCGGTCAGCGCGTCAGCGGCGGCGCTGCTTGCGGTCGGGACGCACGCTGCCCTTGGAGGCGCGGCCCTGGGTACCGGCCTTCTTCTCGCGGATCCGCATGCTGATGTGCACCGGGGAGCCCTCGAAACCGAAGTCCTCGCGCAGGCGCCGCTCGATGAAGCGGCGGTAGTTCTCCTCCAGGAACCCGGTGGTGAACAGGATGAAGTGCGGCGGGCGCGCACCCGCCTGCGTCGCGAACAGGATCTTGGGCTGCTTACCGCTGCGCGCCGGCGGCGGGGTGGCGGCCACCAGCTCCTTGAGCCAGTTGTTGAGCTGCCCGGTCGATACGCGCTGGTTCCACCCGTTCAGGCTGGTCTCGATCGCCGGGACCAGCTTCTCCATGTGGCGTCCGGTCTTGGCCGAGACGTTCACTCGCGGCGCCCAGGAGACCCGCGACAGCTGGCGGTCGATCTCCTTCTCCAGGTAGGTCCGGCGCTCCTCGTCCAGGATGTCCCACTTGTTGAAGGCCAGGACCAGGCCGCGGCCGGCCTCGAGCACCTGCTCGACGATCCGGATGTCCTGCTCGGCGAGAGGCTCGCTGACGTCCATCAGCACCACGGCGACCTCGGCCCGCTCCAGGGCGGTTCCGGTACGCATGGTGGCGTAGTAGTCGGCCCCCTGCAAGGAACGGAACCGACGGCGGATACCGGCTGTGTCGATGAACTTCCAGGTCTGGCCGCCCAGCTCGACCAGCTCGTCCACCGCGTCGCGGGTCGTGCCCGCCACCGGGTCAACGACCACCCGGTCCTCACCGGCCAGCCGGTTGAGCAGGCTGGACTTGCCCACGTTGGGGCGGCCCAGCAGCGCGATGCGGGACGGGCCGTCCTCGCCCTCGTCATCGTCCTCTCCGAGGGGCTGCTCGGGGAACTCCGCCACGAGCGCGTCCAGCAGGTCACCGGTACCCCGGCCGTGCAGGGCGCTGATCGGGTACGGCTCGCCCACACCCAGCTGCCACAGGTCGAGCGCGTCGGCCTCCTGCTTACTGCCGTCGACCTTGTTGGCGGCCAGTACCACGGGGTGCTTGGTGGATCGCAGTACTCGGGTGACGGCGGCGTCGGCGTCGGTGACGCCGACTGTCGCGTCCACCACGAACAGGACGACGTCGGCGGTCTGTGCGGCGTACTCGGCCTGCCGGACGACCATGGCGGCCATGCCGCTGACGCTGGTCTCCCAGCCGCCGGTGTCCACCAGGGTGAACCTGTTGTTCTGCCACTCGGCGTCGTAGGCGACCCGGTCACGGGTCACGCCCGGAACATCCTCCACCACGGCCTCACGACGGCCGATGATGCGGTTGACCAGACTGGACTTGCCCACGTTGGGGCGGCCGACCACGGCCACCACGGGAAGGGCGGCGGGCTCGGCGTCGTCGGTGCCCTCGTGGCCGACGTCGGAGATGTCGAAGTCACTCATGTACTGCTCCCGGTTCTTGGTCCCCGCGCGCCCAGGAAGCGTGCCGCGAGGATGCGTGGGGTGACCCGCCCCGGTGGTCCCGGGCCATGCGGGTCGGCCACGGGCACCGACGGCACCCGTGTACTGGCCACGGGGAAGAACCACCGTGGATGTTCGTGTGTTCCCCCGAAGGGGTCGTTGTCGGCCGGTGTGGCCGGTGTTACCGGCCGCGGGCCTCGTCGGCCAGCTTGGCGACCAGGGCGATGACCTCGTCCAGGGTCAGGCCGGTGGTGTCGAGCTCGGTGGCGTCGGCGGTCTGCCTGAGCGGCGAGTGGGTCCGGCTGGAGTCCAGCTTGTCGCGGCGGGCCAGGTCGGCCTGGGTGGCGGCGACGTCGCTGGTGCGGACCTCCTTGCTGCGCCGCTGGGCGCGCGCCTCGGCGCTGGCGGTCAGGAACAGCTTGACCGGGGCGTCGGGGGCGACGACGGTGGTGATGTCGCGGCCCTCCACCACGATGCCCGTGCTCTCGGCCCTGGCCGCCGCGATGATCTCGCGTTGGGAGCGCACCATGCGCTCACGCGCGGCGGGCACGGACGAGACCGCGCTGACGTTGGTGGTGACGTCCCTCTCGCGGATCTCGGCGGCCACGTCGCGGCCGTCCACGGTCACCGTGGGGGCGTTCGGGTCGGTGCCCATGGCGATGGCGGGGCGGTCGACGAGGGCGGTCACGGCCCCGGCGTCGTTGACGTTCACGCCGTTGTCCAGCATCCACCAGGTGAGCGCCCGGTACATGGCACCGGTGTCGAGGTAGCGCAGGTCCCGTGCCTTGGCCACACCCCTGGAGGTGCTCGACTTGCCCGACCCGGAGGGACCGTCGATCGCGATGACGATGCCCTCGGTGCTGCCCTGCGCGCTCACTGCCGTTGACTCCCGCTTGCTTCACTGTTGCCGACGCCCAACCCTACCGGTGACCCGGGTGTCGGTGGACCGCACGGTCCTCCGGCCACGGGGAGCGGTCACACCCCGGGGTGGACCGACCAGCCGTCGGCGGCCAGCGCCCGTGAGAGCGTGTCCACAGCGGCGGGCAGCACGTGCAGCTGCGCCACGCCCAGAGGCAGCCCGGGGGTGTGCTCGATGCGCACGTCCTCGATGTTGACCCCGGCCTCCGCCGCGGCGGCGAACAGACGGCCCAGCGAACCGGGCTCGTCGGGGATGACCACAGGGATCACCGTGTAGCCGGGCCCGCTGACCGCGCCGTGCTTGCCGGGGATGCGGTCGTGCCCGGACCGCCCGCGCTCCAGCAGGTCGCGTACCGGGGTCAGGGCGTCCGCCGAAGGGGCGGGCGGCCCTCCCGCCAGTTCGCGCAGGGCGTCGGCCGTCTCCGCCAGGTCGGCGGCCATCGCGTGCAGCACCTCCGCGACCGGGGCGGCGTTGTGCGTGAGGATCTCGGACCACATGGCGGGGTCTCCGCCCGCCACACGGGTGACGTCGCGCACGCCCTGTCCCGCCAGGGTCAGCGCGGCTCCGTCTCCGGAGACCAGCCGGGCCGCCACCGCCGAGGAGGCCACGTGCGGGGCGTGCGAGACCAGCGCCACCGCGCGGTCGTGCGCCTCGGCGTCCAGCACCATCGGGTCCGCTCCGCACAAGCGGGCGATCTCGGCGACCGCGGCGATGGCCTGCGGATCGGCTTTGCCGGTGGGGCACAGCGCCCACGACCGGCCCAGGAACAGGTCGGCCCGAGCGGCGCCGGGTCCCTGTTTCTCCCGGCCTCCCATCGGGTGCCCGGGCACGAAGGTGGCCATGTCGCAGCCCGCCCGCTCGGCCTCGGCCAGCACGCTCGTCTTCACGCTGGCCACGTCCGTGTACACGTGGGCCAGGCCCCGGTCCTGTTCGCAGCGCAGGACGGAGGGGACGACGGCGGGCGGCGCCGCGATGACCGCGACGTCCACGGGAGCCGAGGACGGGTCGGCGGACTCCTCCAGAAGGCGTCCGGCGCCCAGGTCGCGGGCTAGGCGCAGGGAGGCGCCGTCGGGGTCGGAGAGGACGACGTCGACGCCGCGCGAGCGCAGGGAGAGCGCCACCGACGTACCGATGAGCCCGGTCCCGATCACCGCGACCCGGCGCACCGCAGGCCGCTCTCCGGTCCCCCGCGCGCCACTGGTGTTGCCCACTGCTCTCCCGCCTCCGTGTACTGCCCCCAGCCTATGGCCTGGCCGGGGCCGGTGCCGCTCTACTGCGCGATGTCCAGCCGCAGGGCCTGGGCCCCGCGAAGGTAGACGTGCTGCAGGTCCGAGCGCGGCTGGTCCGTCTCCACGTGCGCCATGAGCCGCACCACGCGCGGCAGGGCGCGCGGGACGGCGATCTCGGTCGAACACATCAGCGGGACATCGCTGAAGCCGAGCTTGCGCGCGGCCAGTGCGGGAAACTCGCTGGTCAGGTCAGGGGTGGCGGTGAACAGCACACTGATCACGTCGTCGGTCTCCAGCGCGTTGCGCCGCATCACCTCCGAGACCAGTTCGGCCGTGGCCTCCAGCACCTGGTCCCGTTCGTCCGCGTCGACCTGTACCGCACCGCGGATGGCCCGTACCGCCACGTTCGATCCCGCCTTGTCCTCGCTCACCGTGCCGCCCCCGGGAAAGGGGAACGGCGGCCGCCCCGAAGAGGACGACCGCCGTCAACTGTATCTACAGGCCAGCCGCCTCGTAGAGTTCACTCACCTCACGGGAGGTCAGTGCCCGCATCGTGCCCAGTTTGAGGGTGTTCAGGTCGATCGGACCGACCTGGGTGCGGGCGAGGTCGGCGACCGGGTGGCCGACGGCCTCCATCAGGCGGCGCACGATGTGCTTACGGCCCTCGTGCAGCCGGATCTCGACGAGCGCCTTGGGCGGCTCGTTCTCGACCACGCGGAAGGAGTCGACCCTGACCGGGCCGTCCTCCAGCTCGACGCCCTTCTGAACCTCGCGCACGGTCCGGTGCGGAACCGGACCGGGCACCTTGGCGATGTAGGTCTTGACGACCTTGTAGCGCGGGTGCGTGAGCCGGTTGGCCAGTTCGCCGTCGTTGGTCAGCAGGATGAGGCCCTCGGTCTCAGTGTCCAGCCGGCCCACGTGGAAGATCCGCTCCTCGGTCTGGCCGGTGTAGTCGGCCAGGGTGGGACGGCCCTGGGGGTCCCACATGGTGCTGACGACTCCGCGCGGCTTGTTGAGGGCGAAGTACAGCTTGTCCGGGGCGGTGACCACGCGCATGTCGTCGACGCGGATCTCGGAGGTCTCCGGGTTGACCCGGGCACCGAAGCGGCGCACGACCTGGCCGTCCACGCTGACGCGCCCGGCCGCGATCATCTCCTCGCTGGCGCGGCGGCTGGCGACACCGGCCGCGGCGAGCGCCTTCTGGAGGCGGATGCCGTCCTTGACGTCGGTGTAGGTGTCACGCACCTCACCGGTGGCCCGGTCCTCGTCCTTGGGGTCGTAGTCGGCGCGCAGGGCGCTGAGCCGGCTTCGGGCCGCCTTGGAGAGCTGGTCCTCGTTCTTGAGGCCGCCCGCCGCGGCGCCGCCGCGGTTCCCGGAGCGGCCGCCGCGCTCGCTTCCGAAGGAGCGGCTCCCGCCACGCTGGCCGTCACGGCCACGGCCGTAGGAGCGCCCGCCCGAACCACGGAAGTCACGGCCGCCGCGGCCGTCCTGGGAGGGGGCCTCGCCACGCTGGCCCTCACGGCCGCCCTGGGAACGGCGGGCATCGCGGTCGCGCTGGCCGCGCTCGTCCCGGCCACCGCGGGAACCACCGCGGTCGCCCCCGAAGGAGCGGCTCCCGCCACGCTGGCCGTCACGGCCGCCGCGGCTGTCGCGGTCACCTCGGAAACCCCGGCGGTCACGGTCACCGCGACCACCGCCGTAGGAGCGGCTCTCGTCACGGCCCTTCCGGCCGTGGTCGTCCCGGTAACCGCCGCGGGGACGGTCGTCCCGGCGGTTCCTGCTGTCACGGCGGCCCTGGCCGCCGCGGTTGTCGTAGTCGCCGCGCTCACCGCGCGGGGCGTCGTCCCGCGCACCGCGGGATCTGTTATTAGGTGTGCTCACCGGTGTCGTCTAGACCTTCGATGTCGTCGGGGAGGAACGGCGCCAGATCAGGCAGCTCGTCGAGGCCTCGTAGGCCCAACCGTTCCAGGAAATAGGAGGTGGTCCGATACAGCAGCGCACCAGACTCGGAGTCGTGCCCGGCCTCTTCGATCAGCCCCCTCAGTACGAGGGTACGCATAACCCCGTCGCAGTTGACACCGCGTACGGCGGAGACCCTGCCCCGGGAGACCGGCTGGCGGTAGGCAACCACCGCCATCGTCTCCAGCGCGGCCTGGGTGAGCCGCACCTCCTGCCCCTCCCGGAGGAAGTGCTCGACGACGTCGGCGCACTCGGGACGCGTGTACACGCGCCATCCGTCGGCCACCGCCCGAAGGTCGAAACCCCTCCCCTGCTCGGTGTATTCCCGGGACAGGGCCTCCAGGGTCCGCGAGACCACGGTAACGGGCACGTCCAGGGCCCGCGCCAGGTCGTACTCCGACACCGGCTGGTCCACCACCATCAGCACCGCCTCCAGATCACGGCGCAGGGTGGGCGGGGCCGGGGATCCGTCGGACGCGTCCCCGGCGGCCGTCTCCTCTGCCGTCATGTCCTCGGCGGTCATCCGTACTCCTCCGTCTCCCCCGGCCCGTCCGTGCTCCTGGGGCCCTCGGCCCCGCCGGCGTCGTCGTACTCGCTCTCCACCTCGACCTCGCCCTCGCCGCCGGTCCAGGTGACGGTCAACTCGCCCAGCGGTTCGGGCTGGTCGAAGCCCACGTTGGCGGCCCGGTACAGCTCCAGCAGCGCCAGGAAGCGGGCGACGACCTCGAAGGTACCGGGGCAGGCCTCCGTGAGTTCGGCGAAGGTCAGACGTCCGTGCTCGCGCAGCTCCGCGGCCATCAGCTCGCCCTGCTCCTTGACCGAGGTCCTGGCCTGGTGGATGTGGGTGACCGGCACACTGGGCGGTTCCTTGGGCGTGAACACCCTCCCCGCCAGTGCCGCGAACTCCTGGGGCCCCAGCTTGAACAGCACGTCCGGCCTGAGGCCGGCGAAGCGCTCCTCCAACGGGACGGCGCGCGCGTAGCGGCGCCCCTGCGAGACCAGCCGCTCGCGCATGAACGAGGCGACCTCCTTGTAGGCCCGGTACTGCAAAAGCCGGGCGAACAGCAGGTCACGGGCCTCCAACAAGGCCAGGTCGGCCTCGTCCTCGACGTCGCCGCGCGGCAGCAGCCGGGCCGTCTTCAGGTCCAGCAGGGTCGCCGCGACCAGCAGGAAGTTGCTGGCCTGGTCCAGGTCCCACGCCTCGCCGTGCGCCCGGATGTGCGCGATGAACTCGTCGGTGACCTTCGACAGGGACACCTCGGTGATGTCCAGCTTGTGCTTGGAGATCAGTGCCAGGAGCAGGTCGAAGGGCCCCTCGAAGTTGTCGAGGTGCACTTGGAAGGCGTTCTCGTCCGCCTCCGCCTCGGCGTCCGCCGGGGTCCCCTCAACCGCCATGGCACCGACCCCATGTCGTCTCACTCATGCGACAAGGGTGTCACCGGCTCGAACCCGCCGGTGACACCCGCGACCCTTCCGTCGCCGAACCGGTACCCCCTCCGGTACCGGTGCGAGCGCTCAGTCCCCGCTCACTCCTCGGTCAGCCTGCGTACCAGCATGCTGGACGATCCGTGCTCCTCGAAGTCGGCCAACAGCACCGCGACGGCCTCTCGGACGAGGCGGCCCCGATCGACGGCCAGCTCGTGCTCGGCACGCAGCGACAGCCGGGTCTGTTCCAGGGCCAGCAGCTCGGGCCCGGAGATGTAGACGGTGATCTTCTCGTCGTGGCGCTGGCGCCCGCTCGGCTTGGGCGCGCCCCGCACCTTCGTACGGGACCTGCCCTTGGATCTGCCGTTGGAGCGCGTCGACGTCTCGGTCTTCCTGCTCTGCTGCTCCGGTGCCGTGTACTGGCGTTCGGTCTCTTCCGGCGCCTCCTCGGCGCCGCTGGAGCGGAAGAACAACTCGTCCGCCCCGGGTAGGGTCACGCGCCGTGACCGCTGAGAGGCCACCTCGCCAGCACCTCCTTGGCCAGGTCCCGATAGGCGTTGGCCCCGGCCGAGGACGAGTCGAACCTGGTGATGGGTTCGCCCGCCACGGTGGCGTCCGGGAAACGCACGGTGCGGTTGATGACCGTGCCGTATACCTTGTCGCCGAACCCGTCGATGATCGTGGACAGCACCTCACGCGCGTGGAGCGTGCGCGGGTCGTACATGGTGCCCAGGAAGCCGTCGATGACCAGGCTTTCGTTGAGCCGCTCCTGGACCTTCTGGATGGTGTCCATGAGCAGGGCCACACCGCGCAGCGCGAAGAACTCGCACTCCAGCGGCACGATGACGCCGTCGGCGGCGGTGAGCGCGTTGACGGTGAGCAGGCCCAGTGAGGGCTGGCAGTCGATCAGCACGACGTCGTAGTCGTTGATGATCGGGCGCAGCGCACGGCCGAGCATCTGTTCGCGCGCGACCTCGCCGACCAGCTGCACCTCGGCCGCCGACAGGTCGATGTTGCTCGGAATCAGGTCCAGGCCGTCGATGTCGGTCTTGAGCAGGACGTCCTCGACCATCACGTCCCGCTGCATGAGCAGGTTGTAGACGGTCAGGTCCAGCTCTCGCGGATCGAGTCGGCCCAGGCCGACGGAGAGCGCGCCCTGCGGGTCGAAGTCGACCAGCAGCACCCGTCTTCCGTACTCGGCGATGGCGGCGCCGAGGTTGATCGTCGTGGTGGTCTTACCGACCCCACCTTTCTGATTACATAGTGCTACGATCCGTGCCGGTCCGTGTTCGTCGACGGGCTCGGGCTCCGGATACGTCCGTTCGGGTCTTGAGGTGTGCAGATCAGCCCCCGTGTTGCGTGTCGTCCCCCACGGATTGGTCACCGGGTCGGCGAATCGTCTCTCGCCGACGGGTGCGGTGCTCGCAGCCTCGTCGTTCTCCCAGTTCACAACCCTTGACCTCCCCTACGGACCGCCACGGCTCCAAGGGATGCCGTGCCCCTGGGCCTGGCCGCCGTCGGAAACTCAATATGTCGACAGCAACGTACCTCCGTGCGGCGACTCTGGAACGCCGACACGACGCACTTCCACGAAACGTACGGGTAGAATCCCACGCCTTCGCCCCCGGGGGAAATCAAAAGAGCAGAATCAGGCCGTTTCACTTCGCCCGCGCGGCGGACACCTCCCGCTCCGCACGGCCGTCTCAGTGCCTTGCCCTGGGGTGACTCGACGCGTACACCTCGCGCAGGTGCTCGACTGTAACAAGTGTGTAGACCTGGGTGGTGGTGACCGAACTGTGCCCCAGCAACTCCTGCACAACGCGGATGTCCGCGCCGCCGTCGAGAAGATGGGTGGCGAAGGAATGGCGCAATGTGTGCGGCGACACCCCCTCGACCCCGGCACGCTCGGCGACGGCCGTCAGGATCCCCCAACCTCCCTGGCGGGTGAGCCTGCCGCCGCGGGCGTTGAGGAACAGCGCCGGACCGCCGTGGCCGGAGGTGGCCAGGCCCGGCCGGGCCCGCACCAGGTAGCCCGAGAGCGCCCGGCGGGCGTAGGAGCCCAGTGGGACCACCCGCTCCTTGCCGCCCTTGCCCCGGAACCGCACCAGACCCACGGTGCCGCCGCTCTCCACCGCGTCGGCGACGTCGTCCACGTCCAGCCCCACAGCCTCGGAAACGCGCGCGCCCGTGCCGTAGAGAACCTCCAGCAGGGCACGGTCGCGCAGGGCCAGTAGCGCGGCGCGGTCGCCGGAGGCGGGGGCGTCGGCCGGTCCGGCGGAGTCCAGGATGCGCTCCACCGACTCCAGCGGTACCGCCTTGGGCAACCGCATCGGCGGAACCGGCGGGGGGACCTCGGCGGCCGGGTCGGAAGCCGACCACCCCTCGCGCACCGCGAAACGGTGCAGGCCGCGCACGGCGGCCAGGGCCCGCCCCGCTGAGGCGGCGCTGAGCGGCGGGTGGTGCTCGTCCCCCTCCCGCAGCACCCGCAGGAAGTCGCCCACGTGGCCCGGGCCCACCGGGTCAGGGGAGGTGACCCCCCGTGCGGCCAGGTGGGCGCGGTAGCGGCGCAGGTCGCGCCGGTAGGCCATGAGGGTGTTCGCGGCCAGGGCGCGCTCGGCGCTGAGGTGGTCCAGGAAGGCGGAGCACATGTCCGCCAGCGGCCCCGGCCCCTCCTCCGGTCCGGCGGGTTCCGGTCGTTCGCTCACGGGTCAGTCCGCGCCGGGCTCGCGCAGCGTCGTGAAGCCGTCGGCGGCCGCGGTCCGCGCGGCCAGGATGCCGACCATGGTTATGCCGTTGTGCAGCCTGCCCTCCATGACCAGCCCGACCGCCTCTTCCAGGGGGATCCACTCGGCGACCAGGTCGGCCTCCTCGTGTTCGCGCTCGAAACCGATCTCCTCGTCGGGCACCACCGACAGGTCTCGGGCCAGGAACACGTGGATGCGCTCGTCGGAGAATCCGGGGCTGGGGAAGAAGTCGGCCAGCTCGTGCCAGCGTTCGGCGCGCAGGCCCGCCTCCTCGACCAGTTCACGCTGGGCTGTGGGCAGCGCCCCCTCGCCCTCCACGTCGATCATCCCCGCGGGCAGCTCCCACAGGGTGTGCTGGGTGGCGTGACGGTACTGGCGCTGTAGGAGCACCCTGCCGTCCTCGTCCAGGGCCAGGGCCGCCGCGGCGCCGGGGTGGTACATGTAGTCGCGCTTGGCCACGGTCGTGCCCTCGCCGCCCGCCTCAGGCATACGCACCCAGTCCGTGCGCATCCCGCACTTGGCGCCGCGGAAGCGGTCCTCGGACCGTTCCACCGGCCACGACTCGGGGGCGTCCGCGATCTTCGCGTCCGCCCCCGTGGTCCGAGACCGGGCCGGGTGGATGTCACTGGGCATGGATCCCGCCTCTCAGGAGTCGTGCCCCGCCCGGCCCGGCGTGTGTCAGGAGTTGTGGTACTCCAAGGCCGCCGAGACCAGTCCGCGGAAGAGCGGGTTGGCCTTGGTCGGACGGGACCGCAGCTCCGGGTGCGCCTGCGTCGCCACGAAGAACGGGTGGACGTCCCGGGGCAGCTCGATGTACTCCACCAGCTTGCCATCAGGGGAGAGCCCGGAGAACACCAGACCTGCCTCCTCCAGCTGGGAGCGGTAGGCGTTGTTGACCTCGAAGCGGTGACGGTGGCGCTCGGAGGCCTCGCCCCGTCCGGCGTAGAGCTCACGCACCACGGTGCCCTCGCCCAGTTCGGCCGGGTACATGCCCAGGCGCATGGTGCCGCCCATGTCGCGCTCACCGGCGATGACGTCGGTCTGGTCGGACATGGTGGCGATGACCGGGTCCTTGGCCTTGTCGTCGAACTCGGTGCTGTTGGCGCCCTCCAGGCCGAGCACGTCACGGGCGTACTCGATGACCATGGCCTGCAATCCCAGGCAGATGCCCATCAGCGGCACCCCGTTCTCACGGGCGTAGCGGATGGCGCCGAGCTTCCCCTCGATACCGCGCACACCGAAGCCGCCGGGGATGAGGACGCCGTCCGCGCCGTCCAGCTCGGAGGCGGCACCGGAGGGGCTGGCGCAGTTGTCGCTGGCCACCCAGCGGATGTTCACCCGGGTGTCGGTGGCGAAACCGCCCGCGCGCAGCGCCTCACTGACCGACAGGTAGGCGTCGGGCAGGTCGATGTACTTGCCGACCAGGGCGATGGTGACCTCGTGGTCGGGCTGGTGCACGCGGCGCAGCAGCTCGTCCCACTCGGTCCAGTCCACGTCGCGGAAGGGCATGCCGAGACGGCGGACGACGTAGGCGTCCAGGCCCTCCCGGTGCAGGACCTTGGGGATGTCGTAGATCGAGGGGGCGTCGGGGGTGGAGACCACACCGGCCTCGTCCACGTCGCACATGAGGCTGATCTTGGACTTCAGGCTCTGCGTGATGGGGCGGTCCGAGCGGCACACTATCGCGTCGGGCTGGATGCCGATGCTGCGCAGGGCGGCCACGGAGTGCTGGGTGGGCTTGGTCTTCATCTCCCCGGCCGGGCCGAGGAACGGGATGAGGGACACGTGCAGGAAGAAGCAGTTGTCCCGGCCGATCTCGTGGCGGATCTGGCGGACCGCCTCCAGGAAGGGCTGCGACTCGATGTCACCCACCGTGCCACCGATCTCGGTGATGACGATGTCGACGTCAGAGGCGTCCATCGCGTAGATGCGCGCCTTGATCTCGTTGGTGATGTGCGGGATGACCTGCACGGTGTCACCGAGGTAGGCGCCCTGGCGCTCCTTGGCGATGACGCTGGAGTAGACCTGGCCGGTGGTGACGTTGGCCGTGGCGGACAGCTCGGTGTCCAGGAAGCGCTCGTAGTGGCCGACGTCCAGATCGGTCTCGGCCCCGTCGTCGGTGACGAACACCTCTCCGTGCTGGAAGGGGTTCATCGTCCCCGGGTCGACGTTGAGGTAGGGGTCGAGCTTTTGCATGGTGACCCGCAGGCCGCGCGACTTGAGAAGTCGTCCCAGGCTGGAAGCTGTCAGACCTTTGCCAAGACTGGAGGCGACGCCGCCAGTAACGAAAAGGTGCTTGGTACTCGCGGCGGATGCCAAAGTGATGCTCCCGTGGGTTGAGTGGCTACGGCCGGCTCGGGTTGGACTGAGTGGCCGTGCGGCGGTCCGGTTGCGGGCGGTTGGGTCGTCGCTCCGGCCGCCGGACTCCACGGGGCACCAGGATAACAGGCCCCCCGGCCGTACACACCGGGGAACGCCTCCGTACATCCAGCTGTTCCCGTCGCACCACCAGCGCGGTCAGCCCGCGAGAGCTGTCATGGCGCCACTTCGGCGGCACGCGCCAGGCCCGGCACCTGGCCGCGGAAAATCTTTTCTGACGGACCCGTCGCCGGATCCCGGGAAACGGAGAGGGGTGCGACGAGCGACGAACGCCACACGATCGGGTGGCCTACATCAGCAGCGGCCCTCCTCCCCGCCGTCGACGCAGGCCTGGCCGGTCTCGACGGCCAGCACGGCGGAGCGCAGGTCGTCCAGGGCGTACTTGAGGCGGGGGTCGGCGAGCTCGTAGCGGATACGGCGGCCGACGGGCGCGGTGGCGACCAGCCCGCAGTCGCGCAGACAGGCCAGGTGGTTGGACAGCCGGGTACGGCTGATGCCGAGTTCCTCGGCCAGTTCGGCCGGGTGGGCTGGGCCATCACGCAGGACCAGCAGCACCCGGCAGCGGACGGGGTCGGCCAGGGCACGGCCGAAACGGGCCAGGGCGTCGATCCCTGTGGCTACTTGCAGCATGCCACCCACGGTACATAAGGTCGTGAATCCAGGAAAACCTGAACAATAGGATGTGATCACTGTGCGGACGGCCCGGACGTGCTCGTTGGACGAGGACGGCTACCGAGAGCGGATCACCGCCTGGCGGGAGCTGCTGCGGGGTGCCCGGGGACGCCGGGTGGCGGAATGGTTCGTCTGGGAGCTCACCGCCGAACGCGCAGGAGCACTGGCGGATCTGGTCGCCGCCGAACGGAACTGCTGCACCTTCCTGGACCTGCGTGTCGAGGGCCAGGGGCCGCACGTGCGCCTGCGCGTGGGTCTGCTGCCCGACAGGCACCCGGTTCCCGGCAGCCGGGCGGAGGAGGCGGCCCGGGTCCTGGGCGCCCTCTCCTGACCGGGCCCGCACGGCCGCGCCCCGCTCCCGGTCGGAGAGCGCCGGAGGCCGGTTCCGGTGCAGCGGTGCGGCACCGAGCCGCCGTGCGCACAGCGGGGGTGGCCGCCACACGCTCCGGAGGGGGAGAGTCCGGCCCCCGGGCTTCGGTCGAAGCCCGACCTGCGGTGCGTCAGGCCGGGAAGGCGCCCGCACGGCCCAGGTAGGCGGGCGGCTGCTTGTCCAGGCGCTCCCCCATCCACTCGCCCAGGGCCGCGGCCCCGGACAGGCTCACGCCCGTGTGCAGGCCGCTGCGATGAAGCATGTACAGCAGGTCCTCGGTGGCGATGTTGCCGGTCGCGGCAGGCGCGAACGGGCAGCCGCCGAAGCCGCCCAGGCTGGCGTCGAGCACCCGTACGCCCCCGTCCACGGCCGCGAGCGCGTTCGCGTAACCGGTGTTGCGGGTGTTGTGGAAGTGGCAGCGCAGCCTACGGCCGTCGGCAACCTTCCCGACCTTGGCCAGGAGGTCGCTCACCTGACGGGGCACGCCCACACCGATGGTGTCGGCCAGGGCGATCTCCACGGCGCCGGTGTCGGCGATACGGCGGACCACCTCGACGACCTGCTCGGGCGGCACCTCGCCGTCGAAGGGGCAGCCGAACGCGGTGGAGACGGTGACGCTCAGCGGGATCCCCGTCCCGGCCAGCGCTGAGTCGATGCCGGCGAGGGTACCGAGCATCTCCTCGACAGTGCAGCCCTGGTTGCGGACGCAGAAACCGTCGGTGGCGGGCACCGCCACGTTGACCTCGGAGACCCCGGCCGCCACCGCGCGGTCCAGGCCGCGCCGGTTGAGCACCAGGCCGATGTGGGAGACCCCCGGAGCGCGTGTGACGCCTGCCATGATCTCCTCGGCCCCGGCCATCTGCGGCACCCGCTTGGGGTTGACGAAGCTGACCGCCTCGATCCGACGCACACCGGAGGCCACGGCGCGGTCGATCAACTCGACACGGTCGTCGACCGAAAGCGTCCTGTCCTCGTTCTGGAGGCCGTCGCGCGGCCCCACCTCGACGATCTCCACGTGTTCGGCGCCTTGGGGCCCGAGGTCGTTCGCGGCCATCATTCCTCACCTTCCACCCACCGTCGCGTTCCACGCACGGACTGGGACGGGTCCGGCACCAGGGCTCAACGCAGGGCCAGGGCGGGGCGGACCTCCCAGGTCGTCCACACGGGGCGGTAGCCCATGCGGTGCCAGAACGGACCGGACAGCGGGTTCATCGCGGCGTAGTTGAGCACGGAGGCGCCCACCCCGTGGCTGTCCAAAGCCTGGTGTGCCTGGCCCACCAGTGCGGTACCGATTCCGTTGCCGCGCTCATCCGCGATCACCACGCCGTAACCGATGTGGGCGACCGGGCGCGCGTTGACCAGCGACTTGGCCCAGCGGGAGCGCTCGGGCGGTGACACCCACAGCAGCCCCACGGCGCGGCCGCGACGCTCGGCCAGCCAGATCCAGGAACGGGAGCGGTTGAGCGCCCGGGCGGCGACCTTTCGGGTCTGCTCGGCGGTGTCCGGTTGCAGGAACACCCCGCCGAAGTGCTGCTCGTAGCGGTGCTCCTCCATCAAGAGGCCAACCACCTGGGTCAGGTCGCTGCGGTCGGCCAGCCTTATGGTCACGTCGCGCGGCGGCAGCGAGGGGGGCACCCCGCGGCGGCGCTGACGTGCGGCCAGCACGGTGTAGGGCTGCAATCCGTGGCGCTGTAGCGGGATGATGCCGCACACGTCGCGGGCGGGCCAGCTCACCAGGGCCGCCGACTCCGAACCGGTACCGGTCGGCAGGTCCTCCAACTGGTCGCGCCAACTGGTCAGCAGGGAGTCCAGGGCACGGCTGGGGTCGGGACCACCGACGATGGGGGTCAGCCAGTGCTGGTCGGGCACGCCCCAGATCCGGCCGACCTCACCGGGCTGGTACCAGGTGTAGTGCATGGTGCCGGCGGCGACGGTGCGGCTGTCCTCGTCGCTGACGGTCAGGAGGGGATAAGAACCTGAAGCGAAGTTGACGGGTTCGGGCAGCAGAGGGTCCGCGGCGGCCCAGCGCTGGGCGGCCGACCGTACCAGCGGCTCCAGGCCGACGTCGCCCCCGGGCGACTCATCATGCCGCACCCGCGCGACATAACCGCTCATCCACCCCTCCCCTAGCGGGTCCTCACGTCGAACGCGCGACCCCGGACCGGTACCGGATGGCGCGCGCGGCGCCCCTGACCGTCGTGCCGCCCCGACGGGACCGGGCGTACCGCGGGCGGGACGAATCGACCGTACCGCCTCGGAGCCGGCTGGGAGGACGAAACCGCCAATTGCAACCGATATTTCACTCCGCGTCGCCACACCCGCCCGGCCTTGGCATCCGCGCACCACGGTGCGGTGCGGGCGGACGCGCACCACGGTAACGGATCGAAGGTCACTCTCGGATGCCGGGGCGGTCAACGCACCGACACGGAACCGCCCTACCCGGCGGTGCTTCCGGCCTCTTCCCCGGCAACGCCGCCCTCGGTCACCGTGGTGTTGCGGCCGTGGTTGATCACCTCGGGGTCGCCTGAGGCGAAGGAGACGGTGTTGTCCACTCCGACCAGCACGATCTTGTCCGCCGCGCCCACGTCGACGGTGGTCCCGCGGCCGGTGGCCCGCACCAGTCCGCAGTCACCGTGCAGTATCACGGCGGCGTCGTCCGCGGTGACGATGACCTCGCGGCCCCCGCAGTCCTCGCTGACCTCCGCGCCGTTGTCGACGACGATCAGCGTGTCACCGTTGCTGACGTTGTGATCAGGCATGGCGAACTCGCCCGTGACGTCCTCAGTACCCGGGGCGCCTTTGGGCTCATCGACGTCCTCATGCCCGAGGGCCGGTCCACAGCCGGGCAGCAGGGAGGTGAACAGCAGACCACCACCTGCGGCCGCCAAGAGCCGAACCCTCATGTTTCCCCCATAGCCAGATAACCGGCAATTGCGACATACGGCTTATGCAAAGCCAAGGATATGTCACGCGAAGGTAACTATGCGACCTAATCGTTCTTGAAACGTTCTTGTTCCGATACCGCCGGACCGCTCCGGCCCCGGGCTCGCGAGGCCGGAACCGCTGTCCCGCAGGAGCCGGCGTCACTTCACACCGGCCGCGTCCATGCCGCGAAGCTCACGCTTGAGCTCACTGATCTCGTCGCGCAACCTGGCCGCCAGCTCGAACTGGAGATCGACCGCGGCTTGGTGCATCTGCTCGCTCAGCTGCTCGATGAGCCCCGCCAGATCCGCGCGCGGCATGTCGGACACCTCCGCCGAGCGCTCGCCCAGCGCGGGCACCGGGGCCCGGCCGCCCTTGGCCGCGGAGCTGCGGTAACCGGTGGACATGAGCTCCTCGGTGTCCACGTCCTCCCGGTTGAGCGTGTCCAGGATGTCGGCGATCTGCTTGCGCAGCGGCGTGGGGTCGATTCCGTGCTCGGCGTTGTAGGCCAGCTGCTTGTCCCGGCGCCGGTTGGTCTCGTCGATGGCCGCGCGCATCGAGTCCGTGACGTTGTCGGCGTACATGTGCACCTGGCCCGCGACGTTGCGCGCCGCACGGCCGATCGTCTGGATCAGCGAGGTCTCCGAGCGCAGGAAGCCCTCCTTGTCCGCGTCCAGGATCGCCACCAGCGACACCTCGGGCAGATCCAGGCCCTCGCGCAGCAGGTTGATGCCCACCAGCACGTCGAACTCGCCCACCCGAAGCTCCCGCAGCAGCTCCACCCGGCGTAGCGTGTCCACCTCACTGTGCAGGTAGCGCACCCGGATGCCCAGCTCGGCGAAGTAGTCGGTGAGGTCCTCGGCCATCTTCTTGGTGAGCGTGGTGACCAACACCCGCTCCTGGCGCTCGGCGCGGACCCGGATCTCGTGCACCAGGTCGTCGATCTGCCCGTCGGTCGACTTGACCAGCACCTCCGGGTCGATCAGGCCGGTGGGGCGGATGACCTGCTCCACCACGTCGCCGCCGCTCTGGCGCAGCTCGTAGCGGCCCGGCGTCGCCGACAGGTAGACGGCCTGGCCGATCCGTTCCGTGAACTCCTCCCACTTCAGCGGCCGGTTGTCCATCGCCGACGGCAACCGGAACCCGTGGTCGACCAGAGTGCGCTTGCGCGCGGCGTCGCCCTCGTACATCGCGCCGATCTGCGGGACGGTCACGTGCGACTCGTCCAGCACCAGCAGGAAGTCGTCGGGGAAGTAGTCCAGCAGCGTGTTGGGCGGGCTTCCCTGTTCGCGGTCGTCGAAGTGCCGCGAGTAGTTCTCGATACCAGAGCAGGTACCCAGCTGGCGCATCATCTCCAGGTCGTGGGTGGTACGCATGCGCAGGCGCTGCGCCTCCAGCAGCTTGCCCTGCGCCTCCAGCTCGGCCAGCCGCTCACCCAGCTCCGTCTCGATCGTGGCGATCGCCCGCTCGGTGCGCTCCTCACCGGCCACGTAGTGCGAGGCGGGGAAGAGGAACATCTCCTGGCTCTCCCCCAGCACCTCGCCGGTGAGCGGGTGCAGGGTGAGCAGGCGCTCGATCTCGTCACCGAACATCTCGATGCGGATCGCCAGTTCCTCGTAGACGGGGATGATCTCGATCGTGTCGCCGCGCACACGGAACGTGCCGCGCGTGAACGCGGTGTCGTTGCGGGAGTACTGCATCTCCACCAGACGGCGCAGCAGATCGTCGCGGTCAACCTCCATGCCCACCGCCAGCTGCGCCATCCGGTCCACGTACTCCTGCGGGGTGCCCAGACCGTAGATGCACGAGACCGACGCGACCACGATGGTGTCCCGACGGGTGAGCAGCGAGTTGGTCGCCGAGTGGCGCAGCCGCTCCACCTCGTCGTTGATCGAGGAGTCCTTCTCGATGAAGGTGTCGCTCTGCGGGACGTAGGCCTCGGGCTGGTAGTAGTCGTAGTACGACACGAAGTACTCGACCGCGTTGTTCGGCAGCATCTGCCGCAGCTCGTTGGCGAACTGCGCCGCCAGTGTCTTGTTGGGCTGCATCACCAGGGTCGGCCGCTGGAGCCGTTCCACCGTCCAGGCCACGGTCGCCGTCTTACCGGTACCCGTGGCGCCGAGCAGCACCGTGTGCGGGTCCCCCGCCCGTACCCGCTTGCCGATCTCGGCGATCGCGGCGGGCTGGTCCCCCGCCGGGGTCATCTCCGAGATCACCTCGAAGGGCGCCTCACTGCGTTTGATGTCGCTGACCGGTCGCACGTCGCCTCTTCTCCCATCGAACGGCGGGCCGCCCCCGCGCCCGCGTGTCCCTCCGTTCCCAACGGTACCGACCGCCTGTGACATCCCCGCCCGGTCGCGGGTACGTAGCTGTCGTCGAACTCAGCGCCCTGTGTCCGAAGCGGGGTGCCAGCCGTGTCACACCGTTCCTCATCAGTGAGCAGGAGTGAGTTTTGTACCCATACCTGGTCACTGCGGACATCCCGAACGGTTGTGGGTGTCCTGGTCGCCCGCGTACTCTCCGCTTCCGGATGCACGCATCCGGTGCGTGGTCCGGGGATGCGGGGGCGGGCTTCCTCACGCCCAAGGACATCCGGTCCGGTCTGGACGGTCCGATGCCCGTGCACATCACTCTGGTGTGCACGGGGCGGTGTCGTCCGTCGCCGGATCGGGCGGCCCTGGGCGCGTCGCCCGATCGCGATGCTGGCCGCATCGTGACGGGAGATCTTCCTGGCTGGTGCTGGTGAGTGGTTTCTGCCAGTGCTGGGCGCCCCATGCGGAAGTGTAGGCCGGATCGATGGCGATGATCGCGATGCCGGTGGCGGCGGCCATCGAGGTGAGCCGGGCGCGAAGCCTACCGGTCGGCACGCACAGCGGCGAGGTGGTCCTCGAGCAAGTGCGGGCGCCGGGCCTTGGCGAACCACTCCTGCCTGCTGCGGTAGCCGCCCGGAGCACGCTTGGTGCCCTTCGAACCGACCGGCAACGACAAGCGGCACGCGATCGTCTTGATCGCCGCCTCAAGGGACTGAAGGTGCGCGGCCTGGCCGCGCCGGGCCAGCGCCCACTGCTCATTGGAGCTCTTGGTGATCACCCCGGCCCACCTGGACGAGGACGCGGCGGTCAGCTCCCGCTTACGGGCCGCCCACGTGTTCGTGGAGTGCTCCAGGCCGTCACGGCACCGGGCCTTGAGGTCCTTCGACGCAAGCGAGCCGAGGTGCGCGCCGACCAGGTGCAGCACCTTCTCGTCCCGGGCGGTGAGGGGTGCTTGAGCCGGTCGCGGGTGGCGGCCCCGGTCGGCGCGGGAGCGATGTAGGGGGCCCGGACCGACCGCGGCCGCTGCGTGCTGGCGACCATGGCCGTCCTCGGCCTGGTCTCCCTCAAGGGCTCCTTCACCGATGACTGGGCCGACCTGGTCATGCACGCCTTCTGGGCGCTGCCCGCCGCCGTGGCCTGAGTCCTCGGCGCCCGGCTGCTGCTCGAACAGGCCGTCGGCCCGCTCGGCGCGGCCGCCCCCGGCGATCCCGCGACCGCGGCCCCCTACCTGGCCGCCGCCGCGGGCGGTACCGGGGCCGTCATGCGCCCGGGCATGGCCGCCCGCCTGGCCTCGGAGAACGCCGACCACTACGTGCTGCCAGAGGACTTCGGCCGCCCCTACGGCTACGCCACCCGGAACGAGGAGCCCGAGGCGCATCTGTTCGCCCAGCTCCAGCAGGCCACCGACCGGGTGGAGGAGGGCACCCGGATACTGGGCGGATCCTTCGACGCCAGCCACGCCCTGTCCCTGTTGCGCGAGGAGGAGTGGCGGATGTCCCAGGAGCTGCTGCGTCTGCGCGCCCTACGGAAGGAGCTGGTGCGGCGCAGGCGCGAGGCGGTGTCCGATCAGGTCACCCGGGCGCTTGAACCGCAGGGAGAGGCTGTGGACAGCGCCCACACGTCGCTCGCCGAGCAGATCGGGGTACTGACCGGCTACGGCGAGCGCGTGCGCGCGGCGGTGACGGCGCACCGCGAGTGGGAGCAGTGCCAGGAGATCGCCGACCGCGCCGCGGACTACGCCGACCTGGCGCTTTCCTCGTTCCCAGGACACGGTGAGCACCGAGGAGATCGACGACAGCCTGCTCAGTGTGGAGGCCGCGCGCTCGGTCCGGGAGGAGCTGGTGCGTGAGGCCGTGGACGCCGGTTCGTCCCTGTCCGCGTCCCTGCGCCGAGGACCGGACGAAGGCGGGGACCAGAGCGGCTGACCGTGCGGCGAACGCTTGCCCTGCCTCTCGGGAGTGCCGTACGGGCTCGGGTGGGCGAAGCGGAGCAGGAGGTTCCGGAGAACACTACCCGGCGCGTGCGAGGAGCTCTCTCCACAGCTCGGCGACCCGATCCCCCAGTTCCTCTCGGGTCCCGGAGTTGTCGACCACCAGGTCGGCGGCGGCCAGACGGGCCTCGCGGCCGGCCTGCGCCCGGATGCGGGCCCGCACCTGCTCGCGCGGCATCCCCCTGTTGAGGGCGACCCGTTCCACCCGTACCTCGTCGGGGGCGTCGACCACGACCACCACGTCGTAGAGCGGGCCCAGGCCGTTCTCCACCAGCAGCGGGACGTCGTAGACCACCACCTTCACCCCGGAGGCCACCGCCTCCTCCATCAACTGGGCGCTGCGCTCGCCCACCAGGGGGTGCACGATGGCGTTGAGCCGGGCCAGGCGCTCCTCGTCGGCGAAGACGATCTCACCCAGTCTGGGCCGGTCCAGCCGCCCCTCCGGGGTGAGGACCTCCTCCCCGAACTCGGCGACGACCGTGTCCAGACCGGGTGTACCGGGCTCGACCACCTCCCGGGCGATGGCGTCGGCGTCGATGACGGTGGCACCGTAGGCGGCCAGTTCGGTCGAGACCGCGCTCTTGCCGGAGCCGATCCCGCCGGTGAGTCCCACTTTCAGCATGCCGAAAACCCTAGACCGCCGCCTTCCGCTCCGTCATACCGCCCCCGCCGGGACGGCCCGGGCCGACTTCCTTGCGCATGTGCACCATGACCAGGTGTTCGGCCACCCGTTCACGGGAGGTCTCGGTGTACCCGAGCCCGCGGTAGAGCCGCTGCTGCCCGGGGTCCTGGGCGCCGGTGGAGAGGGTGAGCGCGGCCAGGTCCGGGTGGCGTTCGCACAGGCGCCCCTCGAGCTCGGTGAGCAGCGCCCGAGCGATCCCCCGGCGGCGCAGGTCGGGGACCACCGCCAAGCGGCCGATCACCGCGCTGGTGCCCATCACCCGTCCCCGGACCGTTCCGACCAGGCGGGTCCCGGAGACCGCCTTGAGCATGAGGGTCTCCTCCTGCCCCAGCAGCCTCTCCACTCTCTCCAGACTCTCTGTGAGCGGTAGTACGAACGGATCTCCGAAGGCTTGGGCCTCGTCGACGAACGCGGCCCGCTGGAGGGTGAAGACCTCGCCCGCGTCAGCGGGGGTGGCCGGGTGGATGTCGAACACGTCGCCTCCTCAACGAGCCCCGCCCTCGGGGACACGCCACGACACTAGTGCCCCGACATGCCGGAGCCCCGGAAGCGGGCCCGGACATGACGAAGGGCCGTCCCCTCCGGAGAGGGAACGACCCTTCGTGGCTGTCAGCGAATCCTTGCGGACCTACTGGCTAGGCCTCGCCACCCGCGAGCTTCTCGCGGAGGGCGGCCAGGGCCTCGTCCGAGGCCAGGGCGCCGCTGGAGGACTCCGAGCTGGCCGGAGCGGCGTTCTGGGTGCCGCCACCGCCGCCGGTGTACTCTTCCTCCTCCTCGGGGGCGGGCGCGTTGGCAGCGTCGGCCTCGGCCGCGCGGGCCTCCTCGACCTGCTTGCGGTGCGCCTCGAAGCGGGCCTGCGCCTCGGCGTAGCTGCGCTCCCACTCGTCCCGCTGAGCCTCGAAGCCCTCGAGCCACTCGCCGCTCTCGGGGTCGAAGCCCTCGGGGTACTTGTAGTTGCCCTGCTCGTCGTAGTCCGCGGCCATGCCGTACAGGGTGGGGTCGAAGTCCACCTGGTCCGGCGAGACGCTCTCGTTGGCCTGCTTCAGCGAGAGGCTGATGCGGCGGCGGTCGAGGTCGATGTCGATGATCTTGACGAAGATCTCGGTGCCGACCTGGACGACCTGCTCGGGCACCTCGACGTGGCGCTCGGCCAGCTCGGAGATGTGGACCAGGCCCTCGATGCCCTCCTCGACACGCACGAACGCACCGAACGGAACCAGCTTGGTGACCTTGCCGGGAACGACCTGGCCGATCTGGTGGGTCCGGGCGAACTGCTGCCACGGGTCTTCCTGGGTCGCCTTGAGCGACAGGGAGACGCGCTCGCGCTCCATGTCCACGTCGAGAACCTCGACGGTGACCTCCTGGCCGACCTCGACAACCTCGCTCGGGTGGTCGATGTGCTTCCAGGACAGCTCCGAGACGTGCACCAGGCCGTCAACGCCGCCCAGGTCCACGAACGCACCGAAGTTAACGATCGAGGAGACGACGCCCTTGCGGATCTGACCCTTCTGGAGGGTGTTGAGGAAGGTCTGGCGGACCTCGGACTGGGTCTGCTCCAGCCAGGCGCGACGGGACAGGACCACGTTGTTGCGGTTCTTGTCCAGCTCGATGATCTTCGCTTCGAGCTCGCGGCCGACGTAGGGCTGCAGGTCACGCACGCGGCGCATCTCGACCAGGGACGCGGGCAGGAAGCCGCGCAGGCCGATGTCGAGGATGAGACCGCCCTTGACGACCTCGATGACGGTGCCGGTGACGACGCCGTCCTCCTCCTTGATCTTTTCGATCGTGCCCCAGGCGCGCTCGTACTGGGCGCGCTTCTTGGACAGGATCAGGCGACCCTCCTTGTCCTCCTTCTGGAGGACGAGGGCCTCGACCTGGTCGCCGACGGCAACAACCTCGCCGGGGTCGACGTCGTGCTTGATCGAGAGTTCCCGTGAGGGAATCACACCCTCGGTCTTGTAGCCGATGTCGAGCAAGACCTCGTCTCGATCGACCTTCACGATGGTGCCCTCGACAATGTCACCGTCGTTGAAGTACTTGATGGTCTCGTCGATCGCCGCGAGGAAGGCTTCCTCGGACCCGATGTCGTTGACCGCTACCTGGGGTGTCGAGGTGGCCTCGGTGCTGCTCGTCATTTGTGGGTGGACTCCGGATACGGACAGATTCAGAAGATGGGCACATCGCAGGTTCGAGCTCGTCGATCCGTCGTCCAGAGGTGGGAAGCAGGGCCACGACGACACAGAGTCGCCTGAGCACCAACCGCCGGGTCCAGAGTCCTGACCGAAGCGGCGCCATCCTTGCGGTCCCTCATCGGAGACCTACAGCCCCTCATCGGAGACAGGTGACGCCCGCACGAACCCACAACGCTTCCGCCAGAATATGAGACAAGGGCGTCCTGGTCAATCGGAACCCGGACCCGCCAACCCGACTTAGGTCACAATGGCGGCAATTTACCCGAGCATGGCGGACAAGATCAACTGGTGGGTACTCCCATGTCCGCGCGGGCGTACCGCCTCCTGGCAGGAAACCGCGCGCACACCGGCGGGGAGCCTCCGGAGCACGCGAAAAAAATTTGCGGCAGGTGACTCTCAGTCCATCGGAGGACGGGAGCGGGACCGTTTGACGTCGCTCCGTCGCCGCTTGGCGTCCAGGCGGCGCTGTTTGGCCCTCCGGCTGGGGCGGGTCGCGCGGCGTTCGCGCGCGGGCGGGGCCATGGCCTCCGCCAGCAGGGCCGCCATCCGCTCCTTGGCCTCCATCCGGTTGCGCACCTGCGACCGGTGCGTCTGCACCGTCACCGTCAGCACACCGTCGACCAGGCGTCCCTGGAGCCGCTCCAGCGCACGCTGGCGCCTGGTGTGCCCCAGGCTGGCGCAGGCCGCCACGTCCAGCGACAGCGACACCCGTGTGTCGGAGGTGTTGACGTGTTGGCCGCCCGGCCCCGAGGAACGGGAGAACCGCCACGTGAGCGCGTCGGCCGGAACGGTGACCGGCCCCACGGCCAGCCCTTCGGAGGCTCCACCACTCGCCGTCACCGTTCCCGCCTCCTCGCGTCGTCTCGCGCCTTCGTACGTCGCGCTCAGTGCGCGGCGTCGTGCCAGTTCTGCCCGCTGCCGACCGAGACGGCCAGCGGGACACGCAGATCATAGGCGGAGCTCATCCGGTGCGTCACGAGGTTTTCGACCGCCTCGCGCTCGCCCGGGGCGATCTCCACCACCAGTTCGTCGTGCACTTGCAGCAGGACCCGCGAGGCGAAACCGCCCTCGGCGAGCGCCGCGTCCACATGGAGCATGGCCACCTTGATGATGTCGGCCGCGGACCCCTGGATAGGCGCGTTGAGCGCCATCCGCTCGGCCATATCCCGGCGCTGGCGGTTGTCGCTCGTCAGGTCGGGCAGGTAGCGGCGACGCCCCATGATCGTCTCGGTGTAGCCGACCTTGCGGGCCTCCTCCACCACCGCGTCGAGGTAGTCGCGCACCCCGCCGAACTCGGCGAAGTAGTCCTCCATCAGGCGCTTGGCCTCATCCGGCGCGATCCCCAGCTGTTGGGACAGGCCGTAGGCGCTCAACCCGTAGGCCAGGCCGTAGCTCATCGCCTTGATCTTGGAGCGCGCCTCTCCGTCGACCTGCTCGACCCCGACGTCGAAGATCCGCGCGGCCATCTGCGCGTGGAAGTCGTAGCCGCTGTTGAAGGCGTCGATCAGCGCCTGCTCGCCCGACAGGTGCGCCATGATGCGCAGTTCGATCTGGCTGTAGTCGGCGGTGAGCAGCTCCTCGAAGCCCTCCCCCACCACGAACGCCCGGCGGATGCGCCTACCCACGTCGGTGCGCACCGGAATGTTCTGGAGGTTGGGCTCGGTGGAGCTGAGGCGGCCGGTCGCGGCCACCGTCTGGTTGAAGGTGGTGTGGATACGGCCGTCGTCGGCGACCGTCTTGATCAACCCCTCGACCGTGGTGCGCAGCTTGGTCTGGTCGCGGTGGTGCAGCAGCACCGCGGGCAGCTCGTTGTCGGTCTGCGCGGCCAGCCACGCCAGCGCGTCCGCGTCGGTGGTGTAGCCCGTCTTGATCTTCTTGGTCCTGGGCAGGCCCAGCTCCTCGAACAGCACCTGCTGGAGCTGCTTGGGCGAGCCGAGGTTGAACTCGCGGCCCACCACCTCGTGCGCCCGTTCCACGGCTCCGCGGGCCGCGGAGGCGAACTCGCCTTGCAGGCCCTCCAGGTACTCCTGGTCAGCGGCGATCCCCGCCCGCTCCAGCCGGGCCAGTACGTCCACCAGCGGCAGCTCGACCTCGTGCAGCAGATGGGTGCCGCCCCGCCTGTCCAGCTCCGCGGACAGCACCCCGGCCAGGTCGCGGGTGGCGCTCGCGCGCACCGCCAGCAGGTGCTGGCGTCCCGAACCCGCGTCGCCGTCGCCGCCCAGGTCCAGGGTCAGCTGGTCGCCGGAGGAGTCCTCCTCCAGTTCCCGGCCCAGGTACCTACGGCACAGGTCGGTGAGGTCGAAGCGGCGCTGCCCCGGCTGGACCAGGTAGGCGGCCAGCGCGGTGTCGCTGACCACACCGCCCAGCGTCCACCCGTGCGCGCCCAGCGCGAGCAGGGTGCCCTTGTACTCGTGCACCGCCTTGGGCCGCTCGGGGTCGGCCAGGAAGGCGGCCAGCGCCTCGGTGTCGTCCGGGTCCAGGGCGGTGGGGTCGACGAACACCGCCTCCCCCGAGGGCACGCTGACGGCCAGCGCGTCCACCCGGCCGGTGCCGCGGCCCCAGGTGCCGTCCATGGCCAGCCCGGCGGGCGCCGTGGGGGTGAGGGCGTCGCCGGCGGCGTGCTCGACGAGCCAGGAGGCCAGCTCCCCGGTCCCGGCCACGGTCAGGTCGACCCGGAAGCCCTCGGCGGAGGCGACGTCGGCCGCCTCCGTGCCGCCCTCCGCCAGCCGGAGCACGGCGTACAGGCGCTCGCGCAGGTTGGAGGCGAACTCCAGGTTGTCGAAGAGCGCGTCGATCCCGGCCCTGTCGGCCTCGCCCAGGCCCAGGGCCTTGACGTCCACGTCCAGGGCCACGTCCGTGGCCAACAGGTTCAGACGCTGGTTGCGCAGCACGTCGTCCAGGTGGTCCCGGAAGTTCTGGCCCGCCTTGCCGGTGAGCTCGTCGGCGCGGGCGACCAGCTCGTCCAGGGACCCGTACTTGGTGATCCACTTGGCGGCGGTCTTGGGGCCCACTCCGGGCACTCCGGGCAGGTTGTCGGCCTTCTCCCCCACCAGGGCGGCCAGGTCGCGGTAGCGCTCCGGGGAGACCCCGTACTTGTCCTCGACCGCCGCGGGATCCATGCGCCGCAGGTCGGACAGGCTCTTACCCGGGTACAGGACCGTGCAGGAGTCGGTGACCAGCTGGAAGGCGTCGCGGTCGCCGGAGGCGATGAGCACCTCCATCCCGGCCTCGCAGCCCTGGTGGGCCAGCGTGGCGATGACGTCGTCGGCCTCGAAGCCCGGCGCGGACAGGTTGGTGACACCGACCAGGCGCATGAGGTCCTGGGTGAGCGGCACCTGGGAGGGGAGCTCCGGCGGGGTCTCGGAACGGCCGTCCTTGTACTCGGCGTACTCCTCGTGCCGGAAGGTGGGGCCGGACAGGTCCCACGCCACCGCGATATGGGTGGGCTCCTCGTCACGCAACAGCTTGACCAGCATCGACGCGAAGCCGTAGACGGCGTTGGTCGACTGCCCGGTACTCGTGCCGAACTTCTCCACCGGAAGCGCGAAGAACGCGCGGAAGGCCATCGAGTGGCCGTCCAGGAGGAGGAGTCGGGGGCGCTGGCCGCCGCTGGAGGGGGCTGCGCCGCCCGCCCCGGCGCTGGCCTGGGATGTCTGGTCGGGGGTCTCTCGCTTGGTCACCACAGACAAATCCTAGGATGCAACACGGACACTTCGCGGCCACACCGCGAGAACACCGGAGGACACCGTACCCGGGCCGGAGGTCCTCTCCGCTGTTCGGGCCGGTGACAATCCCAGTGGATCGGAAGGCACACAACATGACGACGGACTCCGAGGCGATGCGCCGGATGCTCGACACAGGCGCCCTGGCGGGCGGTCTGGGCGAGCGCATGGGCATCGAGATCACCGAGGTCTCCGCCGAACGCGTGGTGGGGCGGATGCCGGTGGAGGGCAACGTCCAGCCGTTCGGGCTGCTGCACGGGGGCGCGTCGTGCGTGCTGGCCGAGTCCCTGGGCTCGATCGGCTCCACCGCTCACGCCGCCCAGTTCGACAGGGTCGCGGTCGGCATCGAGATCAACGCCACCCACCACCGGTCGGCCACCGAGGGGTACGTGACCGGCGTGGCCACCCCGGTCCACCTGGGCCGGACCCTGGCCACGTGGGACATCGCCATCACCGACGAGCGGGACCGCAAGGTGTGCACCTCCCGGCTCACGTGCATGCTGCGCGAGATGCCCCAGGCGTAGGAGGCGGCAGGGATGCCCGGAGGCGTCCGGCAGAGGCGGGACGCGTATAGCGGTCAAGGGTTTTCCCACTGCGAAGAAGGTAGGCTTCACACCCGCGTACAGCATTCCTGTAGCTTTCCTACAGCCCGACCGCAGCTCTTGACGGTCGGGCTTTGTCATGCCTGATCATCGCGACAGTTTGCTGTCCCCTGCATACGGATAGCTGCGAACTGTACAAACACCGGACCTGAGACCGCCGTGATGACTACAGAGCCATAACAGCATGACGGCGAGTCGGCACCAACGGCCGCTCCGCACTTTCCGATTCAGAACTTCCATGATTAAGCTCCGCTAACGCTCCTGATTAAGTCATTCCACACATTGCGGACATCAGGATGCGCATGCCCAGTGCACGGCTGCGTCGCGCAGCGCGTGCTTCGCCGGTTGAACGGAGTGACCACGATCATGGCAAGCAAGAAGGTCCTAGGCCTCACTGCCGCAACCGCGGCCCTTGTACTCGGCCTGAGCGCGTGTGGCAACGGGGACGGCACAGGAGGCGGCGGTGATGACGGAGGCGGTGACGAGTTCACCTACGGCATCCTCTACCCGCAGACCGGCAACCTCGCCTTCCTCGGCCCGCCCCAGATCACCGCGGCGGAATACGCGATCTCCGAGATCAACGAGGCCGGCGGCATCCTCGGCTCCGACGTCCCCGACATCGTCGAGGGCGACGAGGCCGGTGACAACGCCCAGGCGAACGAAGCCGCCAACAGCCTCGTCTCCGACGAGGTGAACGCCGTCATCGGCGCCGCCGCGTCCGGAATGACCCAGGCGACCTACGACACCGTCACCGGTGCCGAGATCGTCCAGTGCTCCGGCTCCAACACCTCCGCCGAGCTGAGCAACATCGAGGACGACGGCTACTACTTCCGTACCGCGCCCAGCGACCTGCTCTCCGCGGTGGTGATGGCCCGCAAGATCGCTGACGAGGGACACGCGAACGTCGCCATCGTCGCCCGGGCCGACGACTACGGCGGCGGTTACGCCCAGGCCCTCCAGACGGAGCTGGAGGCGCTCGGTTCCCAGGTCGTCGTCAACGAGACCTACGACCCCGAGGCCACCACCTACGACTCGGTCGTCAGCAGCGTCGCCAACGAGGAGCCGGACGCCGTCGCGCTCATCGCCTTCGAGGAGGGCGCGCAGGTCATCGCCCAGATGCTGGAGAGCGGCATCGACGGCGAGCAGCTCTACGTCACCGACGGCCTCAACGACCCGAACCTGGGCGAGACCGTCAACCAGGACGACCCGGACAGCGTCACCGGCATCACCGGCATCGCCCCGAGCGCGGACAACCCCGACTTCTCGGAGGGCCTGACCAGCTTCAACGATGACCTGGAGGTGTTCCAGTTCGCCCCGCAGGTCTATGACTGCGTCACCACGATCGCCCTGGCCGCCGAGGCCGCGGGCAGCGTGAACCCGTCCGACTACGTGGCCGAGCTGCCCAGCATCAGCCGTCCCGAGGGCACCGAGTGCACGTCCTTCTCCGAGTGCCGCGACCTGCTGGCCGATGGTGAGGAGATCGACTACCAGGGCGTCAGCGGCAACGTCGACTTCGACGACAACGGCGACCCGACCGCCGCCACCTTCGAGATCTTCCACTACGGAGACGACGGCCACGAGGTCCTCGACTACGAGGAGCACTCCCTCCAGGACTGATCCTGCTCGGTGAGCGCCTGCCCGGCCCTCACCCGGCACGGTCACGAACGGCGCCCCGGGAAGTTTCCCGGGGCGCCGTTCTCGTGTCCGGATCAGGCCGACGGCGCACCCAGCGCCCGTGTCCGGCACGAGGGGACTACGCGCTGGGGCAGGTCCTCACCGGGACCAGCGGCGGGCGATGTCGGCGGCCAGGTCGCGCAGCTCCTCTGCGGAGCGGTCCATGGCGGCCTCCACCGAACCGGCGGACTCCACGAGGGAGTAGGTCTCGGTGATCCCGGCGTCGGCGGCCTCGGCGCGGCCGACCTTCACAGCTCCGGCGGTGACGATGCAGGGGACGCCGTGCTGGTTGGCGACCTGGGCGACACCGTGCGGAAGCTTGCCGCGCAGGGACTGGGAGTCGAAGGAGCCCTCTCCGGTGATGACGAGATCGGCACCGTCGAGGCGCTCGGCGAGGCGGACGGAGTCGAGCACGCGGCTGATGCCGGACTCGACGGTGCCGCCGAGGAGGATCAGGGCGAAGCCCAGGCCGCCCGCGGCACCGGCACCGGGGGCGTCCCGGGTGGCCTTGTCGGGGTCGACACGGTCGGCGAAGGCGGTGAGGGCGGCGTCGAGGCGCTGAACCTGGTCGGAGTCGGCGCCCTTCTGCGGACCGAAGACGGCACTGGCGCCGTGAAGGCCGAGGAGGGGGTTGTCGACGTCGGTGGCGGCGATGAGGCGGACCCCGGCCAGGGCCCGGTGCGCGGCTTCGAGGCCGACGGCGTCGACGTGCTCGGCCAGGGGGCCGCCGCCGTGGCTGAGGTGGCTGGCGGGGGTGGCGCCGAGGGCTGCGAGGAGCCCCGCGCCGGCGTCGTTGGTGGAACTGCCGCCGAGGCCGACGATCACGGTGCGGGCACCGGCGCGGACCGCGTGGGCGATCAGCTCGCCCACACCGTAAGTGGTGGTGCGGCCGGGGTCGCGGTCGTCGGCGGGCACCAGGTGGAGGCCGCAGGCCTGGGCACTCTCCACGTAGGCGGTGTCGCCGTCGAGGAGGTACTCCGCGGCCACGGGCGCACCGAGGGGGCCGGTCACCTCGGTGCGGTGCACTTCACCGCCGAGGGCGGTGTGCAGCACCTCGACGAACCCGGGGCCTCCGTCGGAGAGCGGGAGCAGCTCCGCCTGGGCGGAGGGGTCGGTTCGGTGCCAGCCGTCTGCGACGGCCTGGGCGGCTTCGAGCGCGGAGAGAGTACCGGCGAACTTGTCAGGAGCGATGAGGATACGCACGGGCACTAGTGTGCCAGGCCACATTCGTCCGGAATCGGGGCGCCCCTGGTCAGAGCTGGGCACCCCTGGCCAGAGTCCGCATAATCCCTGGTCAGAACCCAGGAGCCCCGTAGACCGGGAACCAACGGGAGCGGTCCTTCTCCAGGGGCAGGTCGTTGCCGATGGCTGCCTCGGCCTGGAGCTCGAGAGCGTTGTCCCTGCGCTGGCCGCCGGCGGGCGCGAAGGGGTAGAAGGTGCCGCGCTTGTAGAGGTAGACCAGTCCCAGGGAGCGGCTGCCGTCGGTGAAGCCGACCAGGGAACACAGCAGGGAGGGCCCGTACCCGTTGGCCTCCAGCGTGGAGTTGACGGCGTGCAGGTCGGTCACCAGGCCGGTGATGTCGGGGTCGGTGGTCCCGCCCTGGGCGTCCGTAGGGTTCTGCGAGCGGACCACCAGCCAGGTGTAGCCGTAGGAGTCGGTGACCTGGTCGACGGGCGGGCCCTCGCCGGTGTTGAGCAGCTCGGTGACGTCACTCTGAAGGTCGGCGAAGGCGGCGCCCTCCGTGGCGCGGAAGGCGACGGAGCCGGTACCGGTGGGTCGAAAGCCCGCGGCGGCCCGCAGGGTGACGGATGCCGAGGGCAGTCCGAACAGGGCGTCGAGGTCGGGCTTGGCCGGTGCGGAACGCCCCAGCAGGGCTCGCCAGAAACTCATCGTGCTCCCTTGCTGCCTTCGGAGTATGGGATCGGCCGGGCCGACCGGGGTCAGCCGCCCTGGCCGAGCTGCCGGGAGATGTCGGACAGCTGGGACAGGCGCTGCTGCATGGGCGGATGGGTCGCGATCAGCTGGCTGAAGCTGAACCCCTTGCGGGAGAAGGCCGGGGCGAAGAAGAAGGCGTTGAACGGCTCCACCTGGCGCAGGTCGCGTGTGGGGATCCGGGCCATGTCCCCGGAGATCTTGGTCAGGGCGCTGCCCAGCATGGACGGGCGTCCGGTGAGGTATGCGGCGGCACGGTCCGCGGACAGCTCACGATAGCGCGACAGCGCCCGGGTGAGCAGGAAGCTGAGCACCCAGGCGACCGCGCTGACCAACACGACGAGCAGGGCGACCACGGCCGGGGCCGGCCCGTTGTTGTTGCCGCGCATTCCCCCGCTGAACATGGCGAAGCGCAGCCCGGCCTGGGTGAGGAACCCGGCGACGATGCCGAGGAAGCCGGCGATGGTCATCACCATGACGTCGCGGTGGGCTACGTGGGACAGCTCGTGTGCCAGGACAGCCTCCAGTTCGGAGGTCTCCAGGCGGCGCACGAGGCCGGTCGTCACGCAGATGACCGCGGACTTCTCGTTGTGCCCGGTGGCGAAGGCGTTGGGGACGTCGGTGTCGGCGATCCCCACGCGGGGCTTGGACATGTCCGCCATGGCGCACAGCCGGTCGATCACGGCGTGCAGATCGGGTGCCTGCTGGGGGGTGACCTCCTTGGCGCCCATGGAGAACATGGCGATCTTGTCGGAGGCGAAGTAGCTGAACAGCGCGAATCCGGCGACGATGAGCAGGACCAGCCACACGTTGAGTCCGACCAGCACCAGCCCGGCGATGAAGGCCATGTAGACCAGGGCGAGGAGGCTCATGGTCATCACCATGCGAGTCGTCAGCCCTCGGTCAGGTCTGAACTTGGAACCGGCCATGCCGTAGTCCTCTCCGCCGACACGTCGACTGTCTCGGAGTCTAGTTCTCTCAGGTGAGAAAGGGGTTAAAGCGGTTCACAGCGTGTTCCGCCCCCGCTGTCCTCTCGGTCTCTTCCTCCGCCGCGGCACCTGTGGTCCCCCGAACCACATCTCCCCTACCACTCCAACGGGAGGGGCACCGGTCCCGGTTCCTGGACGGCCGGACACGATTCACGGACGGCCGGACGTCCCCGTCCGCCGCGTCCCACGGACCCGCACAGCGGCCACCGGTGTAACGGCCCCGCACACGACAAGGCCGCCGTGACCCTGCCAAGGTCACGGCGGCCTGGAAACATGCGCGCGCAGGCACCGAGCGCGACTCCGACCGGCCGTGGCCTGGCCTGTCGGGGTCCGCTCATCCTGTCCGGGCACACCTGGACGGAAACAGTGCGCCTGGACCGGTTCTAGCCGGGGATGAGCCCGTCGTTCCGCAGCATTTCCCGCACTTCCTCCATGCTGGCGTCAGCGTGCGGGAGGATGAACTGCGAGGGTTCCAGGGCGTCGGCCGGCAGCGGGCTGCCGTCCTCGCGCACCTTCTCCAACAGGTCGTGCAGAGCCTCTCGGAACGTGGCCTCGTCGTCCGCCTCAATGGCCGACTCCAGCTTGGAGTCGAAGGAGTTGAGCAGTTCCAGGTCAGCGTCGGTGAGGTCGAGCTGGCCCTCACCCATGATGCGGACGATCACGCGCCCTCCCTGTTGCCGGTGTTGCCAGCGCCGTTGCCGCCTTCGATCTGCGGGGCGGAGTCGCCACTGCCCTGTCCGAGCTCCATCTTCATGCGCTCCAGCTCGGCGTCGACGCCGGTGGTGCTGGCCATGCGGTCGAGCTCGCCCTGGATGTCGTCCCGAGCGGTGCCGGTGACGTCGTCGAGCGCGCCGGAGGCGAGCAGCTCGTCGACGGCGCCCGCGCGGGCCTGCATGTCGGCGGTCTTGTCCTCAGCACGCTGGACGGCCATGCCGACGTCGCCCATCTCCTCGGAGATCCCCGAGAAGGCCTCACTGATCTGCGTCTGGGCCTGGGCAGCGGTGTAGTTGGCCTTGATGGTCTCCTTGCGCGTACGGAAGGAGTCCACCTTGCTCTGCAAACGCTGCGCCGCCGTCGTGAGCTTCTGCTCCTCGCCCTGGAGGTTGGCGTGCTGCTCACGCAGACCCTCGATCTGCGTGCTCAGGCCGGAGCGACGGCTCAGGGCCTCGCGGGCGAGGTCCTCCCGCCCTTGGGTCAAGGCAGCCCGGCTCTGGTTCTCCAGCTTGCCGGACTGCTGCTCCAACTGCTGGATCTGGAGCTCGACGCGCTTGCGGGAGGTCGCGACGTCGGCCACACCACGACGTACCTTCTGCAAGAGCTCAAGCTGTTTCTGATACGAGTAGTCGAGTGTTTCCCTGGGGTCCTCGACCGAGTCCAAAGCCCTGTTGGCTTTGGACTTGAAGACCATCGAAAGTCGCTGAAACACGCTCATCAGCGTGGCCGTCCCCTTCTCGGTGCGTACATCGGCTGTTCCCAGCGGGCGCTTTGCCCAACCCTACGCGCTCTGGCCCGCGGTCGCCATAATGCGACGAGCGGCTACCCTGTGGGTGTGTTCCGACGTCGCTCCGCTTCCGCAGCCCCGGACTCGGCCACTGCCGAATCCGCCAGCCCTGAGGCCACTGAGGCCACCCAACCTAAGGGATATACCCCCAAGAAGGGTGTCCCCACCCCAAAGCGCAGGGAATCTGAGACGTCCCCGCGCAGACCGCTGAAGGCGCCCGAGACCCGCAAGGAGGCCTACCGGGCCTACCGGGAACGTCTTGAACGTCAACGCGGGTCAAGCGCCCGGGGTTCCAACGCCCCCAAGGGCGTGCCCAAGGACGAAGCGCGCTACTACCGCCAGCAGGACCTCGGTGAGGCCCGGGCCTTCGCCCGCGACTTCGTCGACTCCCGCCGCAGCGCCAGCGAGTTCTTCCTGCCGTTCTCGGTCCTGCTCCTCGTCCTGGTGCTCTTCAACAACCCGGTCTTCCAGACCGTCGTCATCTACGTGATGTGGCCGGTGATGATGGTGACGATGGTGACCGAGGGAGTCCTGATATCCCGGACGGTCAAGAAGCGCGCCGCCGAGTACTTCCCCAACGACCCGGCCGTCAAGGGGATCGGATGGTACTCGGTCATGCGCCAGATACAGTTCCGCCGCCTGCGCCTGCCCAAGCCTCGGATCAAGGTCCGCCAGGACCCCACCCCGCGCGGCGCGCGCTAGGAAGTGTCCGCCCGGATGCTGAGGCAGCCCGGGGTCGCGAGCTCGCGGTCAAGCACGAGACGCGGTCCCTCTTCCCCGTCCCCCGAACCGATCAGTGTGAGTAGGGCCGGTGTCCGCACCGGCCCTTCACTTCGCCTCCCTACGGGAGCGTTCCCACCCGAGCTCGCACACGCGACGGAAAACCTCGCGAAGCGCCGCAATTCCCTATTAGAGTGCTTGACATGGACTTTCGGCATCTAGGCAACAGCGGTCTCATGGTCAGCGAGATCGCCTACGGGAACTGGATCACGCACGGCTCCCAGGTGGAGGAGGACACGGCCAAGGCCTGTGTCCGCGCGGCACTGGACGCCGGCATCACCACGTTCGACACCGCCGACGTCTACGCCCAGGGCAGGGCTGAGGAGGTGCTCGGCCGTGCCCTGAAGGGCGAGCGCCGGGACGGGCTGGAGATCTTCTCCAAGGTCTTCTGGCCCATGGGCGAGGGCAGGAACGACAAGGGCTTGTCCCGCAAGCACATCATCCGCGGCGCCGAGGACTCCCTGCGCCGTCTGGGAACCGACTACCTGGACCTGTACCAGGCGCACCGGTTCGACTACTCCACACCGCTGGAGGAGACCATGCGGGCCTTCGAGGACCTGGTCCGCCAGGGCAAGGCCCTCTACATCGGTGTGTCGGAGTGGCGTGCCGAGGAGATCGAGCGGGCGCTCAAGATCGCCGACGAGATGGGCTTCGACCGGATCGTCTCCAGCCAGCCGCAGTACAACATGCTGTGGCGGGTCATCGAGGCCGAGGTCGTCCCGCTCTCCGAGCGCGAGGGCATCGGCCAGGTCGTGTGGTCGCCGATCGCCGGCGGAGTCCTGACCGGCAAGTACAAGCCCGGCCAGGAACTGCCCGCCGGTTCGCGCGCCACCGACCCCAACAGCGGGCACTTCCTGCGCGGCCCGCTGGAGAACCAGACGCTGCTGGAACGCGTGCAGAAGCTGGAGCCGCTGGCCGCCGAGGTGGACCTGTCCCTGGCCCAGCTGGCCGTGGCCTGGGTGCTACAGAACGCGAACGTGTCGACCGCGATCATCGGCGCCTCCCGCCCCGGGCAGGTGGAGGACAACGTCAAGGCCGCCGGGGTCAAGCTCGACGAAGGGCTGCTCGCCAGGATCGACGAGGTCCTCGGCGACAGCGTCCAGCGCGACCCGGCGCTGACCAAGAGCCCGGAGAACATCCGCGGCTAGGTCGTGGACACGGGGCGGGGCGGAGCCCCGGGGAAAGCACCGCCCGGACGCACCCGGCCGTCGCGCTTGCGCGCGTCGGGCCCCGGCCACCCGGGGTGGCCGGGGCCCTTCGCGTCCGTCCCCGACGGGCCGACCTACTCGACGGGTTCCAGGGACATCGCGTAGACCTCCTTGTCGCCCTCCCACAGGGCGACCCGGTTCACGCCGCCCTCGGCGAGCTCCTCCCAGTTCTCACCCAGCCAGCTCTCCGCGTCTCCCCGCGAGGTGAACGACTCGGAGGGCAGGCCCCGCCCCGCCGGGCCGGAACCCTCGGCTCCGTAGTACCGCCAGGTCCACGCCATGTTCGACCACCGTTCCTAAAGACTGATCGGGAGTGCGTCCTGGGTCCAGGATGCCCCTTCAGCTTGCCTTGGTGAGGAGCCCCGGGCCTTCAGACCCGGGAGGAATCGCCAACGCGGGCCGTATCGAGCGAAAAGTGGTGTACGTCACTCTGGCCGGAGCGTATGCGGTCTCGTTCCGTCACTGGCCCGGGACACGATGGTGGGCGTGCCGACGATCGTGGTGCGGCTCAAGCTCACGCCCTCGCCCGAGCAGGCGACGGCGCTGGAAGCGGGCCCAACCACCACGCCACTCAGGCCGCGCGCCTGGCCCACGAACAGGACGTGATGAGCGACCATGGTCTGCGCGAGCTCACCTACCGGGGTCTGCGCGAACGACGGTTCCTGGGAACTGTCTGGACGCGGGAGGTCGGTCCGGCAGCCAGCCGGGCCTCTACCAGCGAGCCCGGTCCTTCAGGGCCGAGCAGCTGACCAAGGCTTGGTGGAGCATGCGGTTTACTCTTTGGGTGCGTATCCGTTTTCCCGGGACGGCCGGTCACGCGGGGTGGCCCGCCCCGCAGTGCACCTGCGCCTCCTGTAAAAAGGCCCTCGCGGAGCGGCGTCTGCCCCTGCGCGTGACAGTGGACGACCGCTTCCGTATCCGTGAGGCGGGTGCGGTGGGCACGGTACCTCCGGGGTACTCAGTGGCTCCGACACCCGACGGCGTCCTGGTGGAGGGCCCCGACGGCGGCAGGCTGCTGTGCGCCCGCACGGGTCCCGGTCCCCTGCCCGGCGTCCCGCCGGTGGAGGCACGGGCGGAGGGCTCCTCCGGCTACTCCTCGATCCGCCCCGACCAGCAGGTGGACATGGTCATCGTGGACGCGGCGCGGCGCCCGGAGGTGATCGGCGAGCTGCGCCGCTCAGGGGTGATCGGGGTGACCACGGCCGTCGTGGCGGTCGGCGGCGACCACCGTGTCCGCTCCCCCGCGGAGTTCGCCCGGCGAGCGCGACTGTGGGGCGCCCTGGTACCGGGCGACGGGCAGGTCCTGTCGTGCCCGCCCGTCGTATGGCCGGAGTCGCGGCCGCACGGCCCGCACAGGACGCTGGTGACCGGGGGCGCCCGCTCGGGCAAGTCCACCGAGGCCGAACTGCGCCTGATGGCCGAGCCGAAGGTGCTGTACGCGGCGACCGGTCCGAGACCGGACGCGGTGAAGGACCCCGCGTGGGCCGACCGCGTGGCCCGGCACATAAGGCGCCGCCCGTGGTGGTGGCGTACCGAGCAGACCACCGACCTGGCAGGGGTGCTCAAACGGTCCCGGGGCGCGGTACTGGTGGACTGCCTGGGCACGTGGCTGACCTGGGTGATGGGCGAGGCCGGACTGTGGGAGGAGACCCCTCCCCCCAACGCCGAGGAGCGGGTGGAGGCCGAGGTGCGCGAACTGCTGGAGGCCTGGCGCTCCACCCAGGCCTACGTCGTGGCGGTCACCAACGAGGTGGGGTCGGGCGTGGTGCCCGCGACACGCGCGGGGGGACTGTTCCGCGACCATCTGGGCCGGTTGAACCAGCGGGTGGGCGCCGAGTCCGAGGAGGTCGCGCTGGTGACCGCGGGCCGTGTCATGGAGCTTCCGTGACCGGTGCGGCCCACGGCGGCCCCCCGGACCCCGCCCATGGCTCCGGCCCCGCCGACGCGGCCGCCGGCGCACGGATGGCGTTGGGGACGTTCACCGTGTTCCCCGTGCGGGTGGAGCGGGTGGACCTCCCCGCCGCCGGATGGGCGATGGTGTGGGCACCCGTGCTGGGCGCGCTCCTGGGCGGCCTGACCGGTGCGGTGGCCGTACTCGGTGCGGCGGCGGGGCTGTCCGGGCCGCTGGCGGCGGTGCTCGCCGTTGGCCTGGCCGCGCTGCTGACCCGGGGGCTGCACCTGGACGGGCTCGCCGATCTGGCCGACGGACTGGGTAGCGGCCGACCGGCCGAGGGTGCCCTGGAGGTGATGAGGCGCTCCGACATCGGTCCGTTCGGCGTGATCACCCTGGTGGTCGTGCTGGGCGCGCAGGTGCTGGCACTGGGCCAACTGGCGGCGGCCTCGCCCTGGGCGGCTCTGACGGGCGCGGCGGCGGCCGGGACGGCGGGACGGCTCGCGGTGACGCTGGCGTGCACGCCGCGCGTGCCGTCGGCACGGCCCGAGGGACTGGGCGCGTTCGTGGCGGGGACCGTGCGCTGGCCGGGTGCGCTGGTGGCCGGTGCGTTCACGGTCGCGGTGTGCCTGGCGGGCTGGGCGCACGCACCGGCGTTCGCGCCGGCGTGCGTGCTCGCGGCGGCCGCGGGCCTGCTCGTGGCGGGCGGCGTGCTGCGCAGGGCGGTACGGCGGCTGGGCGGTGTCACCGGAGACGTGCTGGGCGCACTGGTGGAGTCGGCGGCGACGATGGTACTCGTGGTGGCCGCAGCGGCCTCCGCCTGGGGGTGAAATCCCGGTCCCGGCGTGGGAGACGGTTCTCACCAGGCGGTTTCCTACCAGCGGGTAGTCTCCGGGAACCCCGGTGTCGTCATCATCACATTTTTTCACATCGGGTTTCATGCTTTCCACGTGCGGGGAATCGCCGCCCCCGGCAGAGGGCGCACGACGCGCTCCACCGGCGGCCAGAGCCCCCCTCCCCGCCCGAGCGGACCGGGGCCGCCCCGGGGAACCCCCGCATTCCGTGATCGCGCACAGCGCCGCGTCAGAGCCCCTTTCACCCCGGGGCGCCGCGTCGCTGCCGAGCGCGCGGGGCGACTAGCATCAGGGATGTGAGCACGTCGTTGTCAGTAAATACGGAGACCCCCAGTTCGCTCGACGCCGACGCAGTTGTCGTCGGTTACCACTCCGGAGGCGACGCTCCGGAACCCGCGTCGGGCGCGCATGACGTCGACGCCGCCTTCTCCGGCGGCCTCGGCCAGACCCTGTCGCTCCTGGGAGCGAGCGGCGCACCCGAGGAGGTGCACACCATTGCCTCCCTCGGAGCCGTCAAGGCCCCGGTCGTCGTCGCGGTCGGTCTCGGCCCGGCGCCCGCCGAGGGCCCTGTCGACTCCGATACCTTGTCCCGCGCGGCCGGTGCCGCGCTGCGTTCCCTGAACTCGCGCCCCGAGGGCGCGGGCCGGGTCGTCCTGGCCCTGCCCGCGCAGACCGCCGCCGAAGCCGAGGCCGTCGCCCTCGGTGCCCGGCTGGGCGTCTACGGCTTCGACCGGTACCGCACCGGTGACGGCAAGAAGGCCGACACGACCACCGAACTGGTCCTGGCCTCCTCCGCCTCCGACGCCGGGAACGCCGCCGAGCGCGCCGCCGTCCTGGCCGATGCCGTCAACCTCACGCGCGACCTGGTCAACACCGCCCCGGCCGACCTGGTCCCCGAGGACATGGCCTCCGCCTCCCAGGAGATCGCCCAGCAGAACGGTCTCCAGATCGAGGTCCTGGACGAGCGCGCCCTGTCCGAGGGCGGCTACGGCGGCCTGACCGGTGTCGGCCAGGGCTCGGTCAATCCGCCTCGCATGGTCCGCCTCTCCCACACCCATCCGGAAGCCACCCGAACCATCGCCTTCGTCGGCAAGGGCATCACGTTCGACTCCGGCGGCCTGTCCCTCAAGCCCGCGGGCTCGATGGACTGGATGAAGTCCGACATGGCCGGTGCCGCCTCCGTACTCGCCGCCATGCGCGCCATCGCCGCCCTGGGCCTGAAGGTCAACGCCATCGGCTACCTGGCCGTGGCCGAGAACATGCCCAGCGGCACCGCCCAGCGCCCCTCCGACGTGCTGAGCATCTACGGCGGCAAGACCGTCGAGGTCCTCAACACCGACGCTGAGGGGCGCCTGGTCATGGCCGACGCCCTGGTCCGTGCGCAGGAGGACGAGCCCGACCTGGTCGTGGACATCGCCACCCTGACCGGCGCCCAGCTGGTCGCGCTCGGCACCCGCGTGTTCGCGGTCATGTCCAACGACGATGACGTGCGCGGCGAGATCGTCTCCGCCGCGGGCACCGCGGGCGAGGCCTCCTGGCCGATGCCCCTGCCCGAGGAGCTGCGCTCGGGTCTGGACTCCTCGGTCGCCGACATCGCCAACGTGGCGGGCGAGCGGTGGGGCGGCATGCTCTCCGCGGGCATCTTCCTCAAGGAGTTCGTCGAGGACGGCGTCAAGTGGGCGCACCTCGACATCGCGGGTCCGTCCTTCAACCATGGCGGCCCGCACGGCTACACCCCGAAGGGCGGCACCGGCGCGGGCACACGCACCCTGGTCCGCATCGCCGAGGAGTACGCCAGGTAGTCCCCGTGGACGGGGCGGGGGCCCTGTGAGCCAGAGCACCCGCTCCTCCCCGGCGCCACGGCCGCGGACACCGCCCCCCGTTTCCCCAGTTCCCGGCCGTGGTCCCACCACCCATCACCAGCCACAACAAGGAGTTCGTTCCCGTGAGTGAGAGCGGCGGCACCTTCGACCTCGTCGTCCTTGGCGGCGGCAGCGGCGGCTACGCGGCGGCACTGCGCGCCGCTGAGCTGGACATGAGCGTCGTCCTGATCGAAAAAGACAAGCTCGGCGGCACCTGCCTGCACCGCGGCTGCATCCCCACCAAGGCCCTGCTGCACTCGGCCGAGGTCGCCGACTCCGCCAAGGAGAGCGAGAACTTCGGTGTCAGGGCCACCTTCGAGGGCATCGACATCGAGGCCGTGCACAAGTACAAGGACAAGGTGGTCAGCGGCCTGTTCAAGGGCCTGAGCGGCCTGGTCAAGTCCCGTAAGATCACCGTCGTGGAGGGCGAGGGCAAGCTCACCGGCAAGGACGAGGTCACCGTCGGCGGCACCGTCTACAAGGGCCGCAACATCCTGCTGGCCACCGGTTCCAAGCCCAAGACCCTGGGCCTGGACATCGACGGCGAGAAGGTCATGACCAGCGACCAGGCCCTGAACCTGGACCGTGTCCCAGAGTCGGTCATCGTCCTGGGCGGCGGCGTGATCGGTGTGGAGTTCGCCAGTGTGTGGCGCTCCTACGGCGCCGACGTCACCATCGTCGAGGCCCTGCCCCACCTGGTGCCCGTGGAGGAGGAGTCGAGCTCCAAGCTGCTGGAGCGCGCCTTCCGCAAGCGCAAGATCAAGTCCGAGCTGGGCACCCCGTTCGAGTCGGTCAAGACCACCGACTCCGGCGTGACCGTCACCCTCAAGGGCGGCAAGACCCTGGACGCCGAGATCCTGCTGGTCGCCATCGGCCGCGGACCCGTCTCGGAGGGCCTGGGCTATGAGGAGCAGGGCGTCACCCTGGACCGCGGTTTCGTCCAGGTGAACGAGAACCTGCACACCGGCGTGGGCAACGTCTACGCCGTGGGCGACCTCATCCCCACCCTCCAGCTCGCCCACGTGGGCTTCGCCGAGGGCATCTTCGTCGCCGAGCACATCGCGGGGCAGAACCCGCCCGCGATCGACTACGACGGTGTTCCCCGCGTCACGTACTGCGAGCCCGAGGTCGCGTCCGTGGGCCTGACCTCCGAGGTCGCCAAGGAGCGCGGCCACGACATCGTGGAGATGGACTACAGCCTCGCGGGCAACGGCAAGAGCCAGATCCTGCAAACGCAGGGCGCGGTGAAGGTCATCGCCGAGAAGGACGGCCGGGTACTGGGCGTCCACATGGTCGGCAGCCGTGTCGGCGAGCTGGTCGCCGAGAGCCAGCTGATCTACAACTGGGAGGCTCTGCCCTCCGAGGTGGCGCAACTGGTCCACCCGCACCCAAGCCAGTCCGAGGCGCTGGGCGAAGCACACCTGGCGCTGGCGGGCAAGCCGCTTCACGTTCACGACTGACCGCACCATCCGGGGGCGGGCCACCAAGGCCCGCCCCCGCACATATCCGCGCTGCCCACCAGTCAAGGGGTTGGGCAGAGACCGCGCCCAGATCCAACGAGGAACCCATGCCGACTTCCGTTTCCATGCCCGCCCTGGGTGAGAGTGTCACCGAAGGGACCGTTACCCAGTGGCTGAAGAACGTGGGCGACACCGTCGAGGTAGACGAGCCGCTCCTTGAGGTCTCCACCGACAAGGTGGACACCGAGATCCCATCACCGGCGGCCGGTGTACTCACCAAGGTCCTCGTCGACGAGGACGAGACCGTGGAGATCGGCGCGGAGATCGCCATCATCGGCGGCGAGGGCGAGAGTGCCGACGAGGGGGGCGCCGAGCCCGCCGCCGAGACATCCCAGCCGGAGGCGGCCGAGGAACCCGCCCCCGAGCCTGAACCCGAGCCCGAGCCCGCGGCTGAACCCGAGCCCGAACCCGAGCCCGCCCCGTCCGCGCCGTCCGAGTCCTCCTCCGACGGCCCCAAGACGTCGGTGACCATGCCGGCCCTGGGTGAGAGCGTCACCGAGGGCACTGTCACACAGTGGCTGAAGAGCGTCGGCGACACCGTCGAGGTAGACGAGCCGCTCCTTGAGGTCTCCACCGACAAGGTGGACACCGAGATCCCATCACCGGCGGCCGGTGTACTCACCAAGGTCCTCGTCGACGAGGACGAGACCGTGGAGATCGGCGCGGAGATCGCCGTCATCGGTGGTACCGGTGACGAGCCCCCGGCCACCTCCGAGGCGCCCGCGCCGCCCAGGGCCGAACCGCAGCCCGAGCCCGCCGCGGAGAAGCCCGCGCCGGAGCCCGCCGCGGAGAAGCCCGCGCCCGCTCCCAAGGCCGCACCCGCCGCGCGTAAGGAACAGACCGACGACGCGCCGTCCGTGGACATCGGGACCCTCAGCGGCACCGGCCAGGCCTCGGGCACCGACTCCGGGACCGAGGCCTACGTGACGCCGCTGGTGCGCAAGCTCGCCGCCGAGCACGGCGTGGACCTGGGCCGTGTCGAGGGCACCGGCGTGGGCGGACGCGTGCGCAAGCAGGACGTGCTCAGGGCCGCCGAGGAGCAGAACGCCGCGCGCGCCGCCGCCCCGGCCCCGTCCTCGACCCCGAGCAAGGTGGGGGACGACGCCTCGCTGCGCGGCCGCACCGAGAAGCTCAGCCGCCTGCGCCTGTCCATCGCGGACCGGATGGTGGAGTCGCTGCACGTCTCGGCCACGACCACACAGGTCATCGAGGTGGACGTCACCAAGATCGCCCGCCTGCGCGAACAGGCCGCCGACCGCTTCGCCGAGCGCGAGGGCATCTCGCTGGACTTCTTCCCGTTCTTCGCGCTGGCCGCGGTGGAGGCCCTGCGGTCCCACCCCAAGCTCAACGCGGTGGTCGACAGCGACAAGCAGGAGGTGACCTACCACGACGTGGAGAACCTCGCCGTGTCGGTGGACACCGAGCGCGGCCTGCTCGCCCCGGTGGTCAAGGAGGCGAGCAGGCTGGGCCTGAGCCCCCTGGCACGCAGTATCACGGACCTGACCGAGCGCGCCCACACCGGCAAGCTCGGCCCGGACGAGCTGGGCGGCGGTACGTTCACCATCGCCGAGACCGGCTGCACCGGCGCGCTGTTCGGCACTCCGATCATCAATCAGCCGCAGGTGGCGATCCTGGGCACCGGCGCGGTCGTCAAGCGTCCCGTCGTGGTCGAGGACCGGTCCATGGGCGACGAGGTGATCGCGGTGCGCTCGATGGTGTACCTGTCGCTGGCCCACGACCACCGCCTGATCGACAGCGCCGACGCCGGGCGCTTCCTCCAGGCGCTGAAGGGCCGCCTGGAGGAGGGCGCCTTCGAGAACGAGGTGGGCCTGGCCTGACCCCTCCCGCGTGACCCCGCCGGGCCGGGTGCCGTCCCGAGGCACCCGGCCCGGCGTCGTCCTTCGGGGACCGCTTCTCCAGGCAGCCCTCCTGGACTGGCCCGATTTGACCTCAGGCACTGTTGAGGTTCTAGCGTTGGCCCGTCCCGAAGAACCGACGGTGCGCCGCGCGGCTCCTTTCCCGCCAGGGCAGAGCCGGTCCGCGCGTGCCCGCCCGACGTGCCCGCTCTCCCGTGGGCCGAGACGGCACCAAGAAGCAAGGACCCACATGGACAACCTTCGGATCGCGGTCATCCTCGGTGGTAACCGCAGAGGCCGCACCGGACCCGCCGTTTCGCGCTGGTTCGTGGACCGCGCCGTCAAGTACCCGGACCCGGACGTGGAGTTCGACTTCCTGGACGTGGACGACATCAGCCCGGCGGACGGCCACGGGGGACCGATGGCTCCGGAGTCGGCGCGGACGGTGGACGCCGCCGACGGGTTCGTGGTGGTGACCCCCGAGTACAACCACGGCTACCCCGGTGAGCTCAAGAGCGCCATCGACGCCGCGCGCCAGGAGTGGTTCGGCAAGGCGGTCGGGTTCGTCTCCTACGGCGGGATGTCGGGAGGGCTGCGGGCCATCGAGCAGCTGCGGTCGGTCTTCTCGGAGCTGCACACCGCCACGGTCCGAGACACGGTCAGCCTGCACAACGCGCAGACGATGTTCGGCGCCGGGGGCGAGCCGGTGATGGACATGTCGGCGGCGGAGGCGGCCGTGGAGCGGATGCTGCGCCAACTGGCGTGGTGGGCGCTGGCCCTGCGCGAGGCCCGGGAGCGGCGCCCCTACCCGGGCTAGCTCGGGTTCGGCGCACACCCACCGGACACGCCCCGGCCGCGAAGCCGGAAACAGCGGGGCGGTGCCTCACGGCACCGCCCCGCCTTTCTACCCCACCAATCACCATCCCCTGATGATCCCCATCATCAAAGGTCTGTGGTCGGGCGCGCGGCAGCCAGCCCGACAGCGCGTCGCCCACAGTATCTCCGCGGTGACGCGGAGTTCCTGTCCCACCTTCAAGGTAGAAGAACCGGGTGCTCCTCCGCAGCTCTTTCGCGGAAAAAGCCGAAGAAAAACCGGCGGGTGCCCCGGGAGACGCCTTCGGTGGCCCCCTTCAAGCGAGTCACGGGATCCTGCGGGTAGACCCTGGACCATGAGAGTGGCTATCACGGGGGCATCAGGACTCATCGGCAGGGCTCTGGAGGCGTCCCTCCTCGACGACGGACACACGGTGGTGCGCATGGTGCGACACCTGCCGCGGGGGCAGCACCCGCCGGGCGTGGAGGAGGCGGAGTGGCGCCCCGAACAGGGACGGGTGGACACCGTGGCCCTGCACGGGACCGACGCCGTGGTGCACCTGGCCGGTGCTCCGATCGGCCCGGCCCTGTGGACACGGCACCGGCGCAGCCTCATCCGGCGCAGCCGGATACGCGGCACCCGCACGCTGTGCCAGGCGCTGGCTGGCATGGACAGCCCTCCCCCGCGCCTGCTGGCCGCGTCGGGAACGCACTACTACGGCGACACCGGCGGGCACGCGGCCGCTGAGGACAGCCCGCCGGGCGCCGGGTTCCTGGCCGGAGTGTGCCAGGACTGGGAGGAGGCCACCACCCCTGCCCGCGAAGCGGGCCTGTCGGTGGCCCACATGCGCACCGCGGTGGTGCTCGACCGCTCGGGCGGCCTGCTGCGCACGCTGCTGCCGCTGTACCGGGCCGGGTTGGGCGGCCGCCTGGGAACAGGCACGCAGTACATGAGTTGGATCGCCATGCGCGACCACATCGGGGCCGTGCGCTTCCTGCTGGAGCACCCCGAGGTCACCGGACCGGTGAACATGTGTGCGCCGGAACCGGTGAGCAACACGGCCTTCTCCCAGGCGCTGGGCAGGGTCCTGAGGCGCCCGGTGCTCCTGCCGGTCCCTGCGGCGGTGCTGCGCGCGACCCTGGGGGACTTCGCGGAGGAGACGGCGCTGACCGACCTGAAGACCGTGCCCGAACGCCTGGCCAAGGCCGGATATTCCTTCGCCCTGCCCTCCCTCGACAGTGCGCTATCCGACATCCTGGCCAGACCCGCGCCCTCAACCGGGGCGTAAGGTGGGTGTGTGAGTGATCTCGTTTACGCATGGCTGGGCGACACTCCCGTCCCGTACCACCAGGGCTGGGATCTACAGAAGTGGCTCCACGAGCGCCGCGTCGCCGATGAGGTGGCCGACACCGTCCTGTTCCTGGAACACGAGCCCGTCTACACCGCCGGAAAGCGCACCGGGAGGTGGGATCGTCCCATCACCGATCCCGGGGCGCCCGTCGTGGACATCGACCGGGGCGGCAAGATCACCTGGCACGGCCCCGGACAGCTGACGGTGTACCCCATCGTCCGGATGCCGGACCCCGTGGACGTGATCGCCTACGTGCGGATGCTGGAGGAGGCCATCATCCGAACCATCGCGGAGTACGGCCTGACCGGCAGGCGGGTGGAGGGGCGCACCGGGGTGTGGCTGGACGCCGATCCCGAGCGCGGCCTGGTCGAGCGCAAGGTGGCCGCCATCGGCTGCCGGATCGCCCGCGGGGTCGGTATGCACGGACTCGCGTTGAACTGCAACAATGACTTGTCGTGGTACGACCGGATCATCCCGTGCGGTATCACCGACGCCGGGACCACCTCGCTCTCCGCCGAGCTGGGGCGCGACGTGACCGTGGCCGACGTGCGACCGCGGATGGAACGCCACCTGGCGGACATTCTCGGCGCGGAGGGGTACAGCCACGCCGACGGCGCCGAACTGCTCTCCGACACCACCGCCCGTGGATGACACACCACATCATGAGCCAGTCCCCGCAGGGACGAAGCGCCCCCACAAGGGGCGGAAGGGTCCCCGTCACGGGGCACAGAAGGGAACGGGTTCACGTTGACCATCGCTCCTGAGGGCCGCAAGCTGCTACGCGTGGAGGCACGCAACAGCGAGACCCCCATCGAGAAGAAGCCGCCGTGGATCAAGATCAAGGCGCACATGGGGCCCGAGTACACCGAGCTCCAGTCCCTGGTCAAGAGCGAGGGCCTGCACACGGTGTGCCAGGAGGCCGGGTGCCCCAACATCTACGAGTGCTGGGAGGACCGCGAGGCGACGTTCCTCATCGGCGGCGACCAGTGCACGCGGCGCTGTGACTTCTGCCAGATCGCCACCGGCAAGCCCAGTCCCCTGGACCGTATGGAGCCGACCAAGGTCGCCAACTCCGTGAAGACCATGGAGCTGCGCTACGCCACCGTCACCGGTGTGGCCCGTGACGACCTGGAGGACGGCGGCGCCTGGCTGTACGCCGAGACCGTCCGCAAGATCCACGAGCTCAACCCGGACACGGGCGTGGAGCTGCTCATCCCCGACTTCAACGCCGAACCGGACCAGCTGGCCGAGGTGTTCGGCTCACGTCCGGAGGTGCTCGCGCACAACATCGAGACGGTGCCGCGGATCTTCAGGCGCATCCGTCCGGGGTTCCGCTACGAGCGCTCCCTCAAGGTGATCACCGAGGCCCGCGCGGACAACCTGGTCACCAAGTCGAACCTGATCCTGGGCATGGGCGAGACCCGTGAGGAGATCAGCGAGGCGATGCGCGACCTGCACGAGGCCGGGTGCGACCTGCTGACCATCACCCAGTACCTGCGCCCCTCCAAGCTGCACCACCCGATCGACCGGTGGGTACGGCCGGAGGAGTTCGTGGAGCTGAGCGAGGAGGCCGAGGAGATCGGCTTCGCCGGTGTCATGTCGGGTCCACTGGTGCGCTCCTCCTACCGCGCGGGCCGCCTGTACAAGCAGGCGCGGGAGAAGCGTGACGCCGAGAACGCCGCTCTGGCGAACAACGCGTAACGGGTTTTTCGCCCGAGTCGTGACCAACCTGGAACGGTGGCCCGCGGGCCACCGTTCCTCATACAGGAGCACGTCCACATATCCTGGTGAGGAGAGGCGCCCCGTTGGTGGCGCCGTAAGGCGCCGCACCCAGGTCGACCGCGAAGAGGAGGCAAGGCAGCCCAGGGATCTCCTTCCCCGCCGATCCGGTGTCGGCGTGCGCTGCCTGAGAGCACGATGGCGAAAAAGGGTTCACAGAACACGGCCCAGGGCAAGGGCGGGGCCGAGAAGCAGCCGGGCCGGCTGAAGCAGATCGGCATGGTCGCCAAGGTCGTCCACCAGCAGAGCCCGCGCAGCATCCCGATCGCGGTCACCGTGGCGGTGGTCATCCTCGCGGCCTTCGTCGGGATCGGTATCTGGACCGGCTCGTGGATCCTGTGGCCGCTGACCGGCCTGCCGGTCGCCTTCCTGGTCGGCTTCATCATCTTCACCCGCTCCGCTCAGCGCGTCCAGTACAAGGTCCTGGACGGGCGCCTGGGGGCGGGGATGGCGATCCTGGAGAACATGCGCGGCAACTGGGTGGTCGAGCCGGGCGTGGCGGCCAACAAGCAGATGGACGTCGTGCACCGCGTGGTGGGCCGCCCCGGCGTGGTCTTGGTCGGCGAGGGCGACCCCGGCCGCCTCAAGCCGCTGATCGCCGGTGAGAAGAAGCGTGTCGCGCGCGTGTCCTACGACACCCCCATCTACGACTTCAAGGTCGGCAACGGCGAGGGCCAGGTGCCGGTCTCCAAGCTCCAGCGCACGCTGGTCAAGCTGCCCCGCAACCTGGACAAGGCCGGGACCGCCGAGCTGAACTACCGGCTCAAGGCGCTGCCCTCCAAGATGCAGATGCCCAAGGGCCCCATGCCCAAGAGCGCGAAGATGCCCAGGGGCATGCGCGGCCAGGCGGGCGGTTAGGTCGTGTTTTTTGCATCATTTCGGGCTCGCGTCCACCGGGCTGCCTCTCGCTACGCCTCTGCGCTCGTGAAGCACGACCGGGCTGAACTTCGCACATCGTCTTGCGAGAGATGGCCCAAACGGCCGCTCGCTGACCCGAAAGCCTTCTAAAAACACTCCCTAGCCCGCGGGCCGAACACGCGTGAGGGGGCCGTCGCACCCACCGGTGCGACGGCCCCCTTCGCGTGCGCGTCCCGTGCTCAGCCGGGCTCCCCGGGCTCCGTTCCGGGGCCGTAGCCGAGCAGGTCGCCGGGCTGGCAGTGGAGTTCGCGGCACAGGGCGGCCAGGGTGGAGAAGCGGATCGCCTTGGCGCGGCCGTTCTTGAGCACCGACAGGTTGACGACGGTGACGCCGACCCGCTCGGCCAGCCGGGTCAGGGTCATCTCGCGTTCGGCCAAAAGCTTGTCCAGGTGCACGCGCACCCCGGCGGCCTCCTCGGACGGCATCAGACGAGCCCTTCGACGTCCTCGCGCAGCCGGGTGCCCCGGCGGAAGACCTCGGCCAGCGCGGTGAGGACGAAGCCCACGAAGACGTAGGCGAGGGAGACTCCGTTTCCGCCGGGGACGCCCAACGCGAAGACGAAACCGTCGATGCCGAAGGCCCGGGTCTGTAGGACCCCCTCGCAGGCAGTCCTGGCCACGGGGATCAGCACGGAGGCCGCCAGGACCGTGAAGGCGATGGTGTAGACGCGGCGCACGTTGGCGGGGACGAAGGGGTCCCCCTTGTCCAGGCTCTGGAGGACGCGCAGCACCATGACCATCACCACGAGGGCCGCGGTGGCGCCCAGCAGAACGGGCACGGCCAACAGGAACCGCTCCAGGGCGGTGGGGTCGTGGAAGGTGAGTTGCAGTGTTCCGCCCGGGGCGGCCTCGTAGTCATCGCTGGCGGTGGCCACGTCGGCCCGGGGCTCGGACGCCTCGTCCGGGGCCCAGACGGTGATGGTGTTGGGCACCGCGCTTCCGCTCACGGGGAGGAGCGAGGCGACCCACGTGAGGGCGAGGACCATGCTGAGACCGCTGAGCCCGGTACAGACGATGAGGAGGAGCTGGACGAGGACGCTGTCGGACCGGCTCCAGCGGAGCTGGTTCCACCTGGACATGACATACCTTTCGCATATCGCTTATCGATAATAACGATAAACGATATGCCGCAGTCCGTCATGTCCGGTCCGGGTTCCGCCCCGCCCCGGCCTGTCACGGCCCCAGGCCTCTCCGGGCCGCGAAAAGGGCCCGCGGGCACCTCGGGGTGCTCACGGGCCCTTTCGGACCGCTGCGGGGCGACTACTCGCAGGAGACCTCGTCCTCGGCGGCGGAGGCGGCTTCCAGGCCGGTCAGGGCGTCGTCCGCGCCGGTGGCGGCCGTGTCGGATCCGTCGCCGGCCAGACCTTCCCAGTCGCTTTCCGCCATCACCAGCTCCAGCTCCTCCCCCAGGCCCGCCACCTCCTCGGTCCGTACGGTGTCGAGGGCGGCGGCGAGGGTCCGTGCCTCGGCCTCCTGGCCGGGAGCGTGGTAGATGGTGCTCTGCTGCGGGTTACGCGGTCCGGGGTTGCCGAAACCGGTGACCGTGAAGCCCCGGTCCGCCAGGAGCCCCTGAAAGGTCTCGGCCAGACCGGTCTCCAAGGTGCCGTTGAGCACCCGCACGGACACGTCGCCGGGCTCGACGGCGGGCTCCTCAGACTCCTCGGACTCCCCCTTGGCGCCCCCGTCCCCGCTCTCCTCCTCGGGCAGCACCTCACCGGCGGCCACGGCGGCGAACAGCTCCTCGGCGGGGCCCCGCTGGAGGTCCACCTTGTACTCGTGGGTCTGGGACTGCACGACCGGCGCCATCACCATGTTGACCCGGCTGAGGTCCACCTCGCGCATGGCGATGGCCAGCTCCGCCATCTTGTCCACGGTGAACCCGTCGTCGGTCACCATGCTGTCGGTGACCGAGCCCAGGAAGTCGTAGAGCGTCGTGGGGCTGGACAGGGTGTCACCACTGGTGACCTCGCGCAGGATGGCGCCGATCAGCCGCTGCTGACTCTTGATGCGCCCCATGTCGTCGCTGTTCTCGGTGCTCTGGCGGGAGCGGGCCAGCGCGAGTGCCTCCTCGCCGTTGAGGGTCTGCGTCCCCGCGTCCAGCTCCAGGTGTGCCTTCTCGTCTTCGAGATCCTTGGGGATGCACAGTTCGACGCCGCCGATGGTGTCCACGATGTTCTCGAACCCGGAGAAGTCCACCGTCACCATGTGGTCCAGGTGGATGTCGGTGGTCTCCTCCACGGTGTTGCCCAGGCAGTCCAGGCCGCCGTACGTCGCGGCGTGGTTGATCTGCTGTAGTCCGCCGGGCCAGCCGGGGGAATCGCCGACCGGGTCGCACTGGGGGATGTCCACGATCAGGTCGCGCGGCAGGTTGACCATGGTCACCGCGCCGTTGTCCACGTTGATGTTGACGATGACCAGCACGTCGGGGCGTTCGCCGCCCGACTCCTCGTCTCCGCCCAGCAACAGGATGTTGTGGATACCCGCGACCTGTTCGGGGCGGTCGCCCCAAGCATCGGTGTTGACCTCTTCGGTGTCGATGCTGAGGGTGTCGCGGTATCCCGCGTAGACGGTCAGGCTCGCCGCGATGAGCAGACCGGTCACCCCGCACGCCACCCACTGGCCGGGACTCATCTTCCTGGCCGGGGCCGGGGACACGTTTATGGGAGCCAAGAGGCACCTGCGATCCGGTATGGGACTGGGGAGGTCCGGTCGGAGGGTCAGCGCGCGCAACGCGTACGGCGACACGGACGTAACGGCCGGATCGTACCGGAAGGTACGTACCGTGTCAGATCGCACTCGACCGTCAGACTCCGGTCAGCAGGCGCTCTCCTCGTTCTTCGCGGTGATGCCGCCCAGGTCCTCGGTGACCGAGACCTCGGACTCGGAGGAGCCCCCGCCTCCGGTGAAACCGCCCCAGTCCTGTCCGATGCCCAGCTCCAGGGTCTGGGGAAGGTCGGCGACCTCCTCGGTGACCGCGTTCTCCAGCGAACCCGCCAGCAGGTCGGCCGCCGCCTCCTGGCCGGGCGCGTAGTAGACCGTGGTGTTGATCGGAGCCCGGTTCACCGGGTTTCCCTTTCCGGTGACGTTGTAGCCCTCGCCGAGCAGGACGGTCTCGACCTCGCCCGCCAGGCCGTTGATGCCCGCGTTGTTGATGATCTGCACGGAGATCTCGGAAGGGGCGGGAGCGGACTCGCCGGAGTCCCCCTCCGCGTCCTCTTCCTCCTCCTCGTCGCCGTCCGCGAGGGCGGCGCCGGAGTTGATCGCCTCGAACAGCGCGGGAGCATCGGCGCTCATGGCCAGCCGGTTCGGATCATCGGGGTGCTGGCCGTTGGGCACGGTGACGAACTGGACTCGTTGGAGGTCGACCTCGCGCATGGAGATGGCGAGGTCGGTCATGGTGTCGACGGTCAGTTCCTCGTCTGTGGTGACCGAGTCGGTGACGGCGCCGAGGAAGTTGGTGATGGTCACCGGGCTGGTCATGACCTCGCTGCTGAGCACCTGGCGCAGCATGGCGCCCATGAACTCCTGCTGGCGGTCGATCCTGGACAGGTCGCTGCCGTCGCCCTGGCCGTAGCGGGAGCGCACGAAGCCCAGCGAGTCCTCACCGTTGAGCGTCTGCTTCCCCGCGTCCAGCGTCAGGTGCGCCTTGGGGTCGTCGATCGGCTGGGGGACGCACATCTCCACACCGCCGATGGCGTCCACCATGTCCTTGAACCCGGTGAAGTCCATCATGACGAAGTGGTCCAGGTGCACGCCGGTGACCTGTTCGACCGTCTGCCACTGGCAGCCGATCCCGCCGAAGGTCATCGCCGAGTTGATCATGCCGCTGTGCGCGTTCATGCCCTCATAGCCCTCCGTGGCCTCACAGGAGGGCAGGTCCACGACCAGGTCGCGGGGCAGGTTGACCAGGGTGGCCGCGCCGTTGTCGACGTTGATGCTGGCGATGAGCATGGTGTCGGGACGCTCGCCCTCGGCTTCGCCGTAGTCGGCGTTCTCCCCCGAGCGGACGTCGGAGCCGATGATGAGCAGGTTCATCATGCCCTCGACGCTGGTGGGCCGGTCCCAGGTGTCGGTGTCCACCTGCGTGGTGGTGATGTTGCCGACGATGCCCTGGTACCAGCCGTAGCCGCCGAGACTGGCGACGATGGCCAGCGCGGTGACGGCGCAGGCGACCCACTGCCCTGCGGACATCCGCATGGCGTCGAGTGCGCCCGAGGGGCGGGGGGCGGAGCGTTTTCCAGCCATGCGAACCTTCGGACGGATGCGATGTGCTCGGGGCGGTGATCAGGCCGTGGGGGCTTCGGTCCGCCCCGGCCCCGGATGTGTCCCTTGGATACACGCCCTCCCACCGCCCTCCGCCACTCTCGGTCCACGCCTGCGGCGCAGTGGTTTCCAGGCGACAGACGGCTCCCACGGAACACGCCCGACGATGAACGGATGCTAACAGCAGCTCGAAAGGGGTGCGCACACGTGTGCGGCACACCCGCACGCGCCGGGGACACCGGCGTCGAGCCTCAGTAGCGGGTGGCGACCGTTCCCGCCGCCCGGTCGTGCAGTCCACGGGTGTCACGGTCGTAGACGACAGCGGGGATGACCAGGCACAACAGCAGGGTGCGCACCGTCATGGAGACGAACCAGGGCCAGGAGCGCTCGCCGGTGGCGCGGATCCCGACCCCGACGGTGCGGCGGCCGACGGTGGTGCCGAAAAGAGTGAGCAGGAGAATACTCATGACCGCGAAGACGATGAGGGCGGTATTGCTGACCATGGGGACGACCTCCTCCTGGGAGGACAGGCCGGAGCCGACCAGACCCAGTCTGTAGGCCGCCCAGGCCAGCATGAGGGCCAGCGCCCAGTCCAGGGCGAGGCCGACCAGGCGGCGGAGGATCCCGGGCACCGAGCCCGTGCCGTCCTCGGGTAGGCCGAGCCGGTTGCCCCGGTACTGGAATTCGTCCCCGGGGGCGGTGGTGGCGCCCCGGCTCTCGTCGCTCATACCTCCACGGTATCCGGGCACCCGGCACACCCGCGCTCGGGCCGGTCGGTCGGGCATGACGCCTCGCCCGCGGGCAGGTGCCGGGGGTCACGACCAGCGTTGCAGAGCGTCCTGTTTTCGCACGTACGGGGCGGAATCACCGGGTCAGATGCCTTGGTCTGCAAAAACGACCAGCTCCGTAACATGCAGGAAACAATCGAGACATGGCGCGGAAACCACCCCCTCCTAGCTTCGATAACGAAGCCGGGAGACGGCGCACGATCCGACGTGTCCGCGATGGGGCGGGCCCCGGTCCACCGTCTCAGCCACTGCACGGAGGTTCGTTTTGTTCAGCAGCGTCGACGAGGTGCTCGCCTATATCCGAGAAGAGGACGTCAAGTTCCTCGACGTCCGTTTCACGGACCTGTTCGGAGGCGTGAACCACGTTACCCTCCCGACCGAGAACGTTGACGAGTCGACGTTCACCGATGGCCAGATGTTCGACGGCTCCTCGATCCGCGGGTTCCAGGCCATCCACGAGTCCGACATGCTGCTGCTCCCGGATTTGAGCACCGGCGTGCTGGACCCGTTCCGCAAGCACAAGACGCTGAACATGACGTTCTTCGTCCACGACCCGCTGACCCTGGAGTCCTACAGCCGCGACCCGCGCAACGTCGCCCGCAAGGCCGAGGCCTACCTGCGCGGCTCCGGCGTCGCCGACACCGCCTTCTTCGGTGCCGAGGCCGAGTTCTACATCTTCGACGACGTCAAGTTCGAGACCCGGTCCAACACCGGCTACTACGAGATCGACTCGATCGAGGGTGCCTGGAACACCGGTTCCACCATCGAGGGCGGCAACCGCGGCTACCGTCCCCGCTACAAGGGCGGCTACTTCCCGGTCGAGCCGGTCGACCACTACAGCGACCTGCGCTCGGACATGGCCCGGGCCCTGATCGACGCCGGTGTGGAGGTCGAGCTCCAGCACCACGAGGTCGGCACCGCGGGCCAGGCCGAGATCGGCATCAAGTTCGGCACCCTGCTCCAGCACGCGGACCGCGTACAGCTGTACAAGTACATCGTCAAGAACGTCGCCAACGCCGCGGGCAAGACGGCCACATTCATGCCCAAGCCGCTGTTCGGTGACAACGGCTCGGGCATGCACTGCCACCAGAGCCTGTGGAAGGACGGCGTGCCGCTGTTCTTCGACGAGTCCGGCTACGGCCAGCTCTCCGACACGGCCCGCTACTACATCGGCGGCCTGCTCAAGCACGCCTCAGCGCTGCTGGCCTTCACCAACCCGACGGTGAACTCCTTCCACCGCCTGGTGCCCGGCTACGAGGCCCCGATCAACCTCGTCTACAGCCAGCGCAACCGCTCGGCCTGCATCCGCCTGCCGCTGACCGGCTCGAACCCGAAGGCCAAGCGCATCGAGTTCCGCGTGCCGGACCCGTCGGCCAACCCGTACCTGGCCTTCTCCGCCATGATGATGGCCGGCATCGACGGCATCAAGAACAAGATCGAGCCGCCGGAGCCGATCGACAAGGACCTGTACGAGCTGCCCCCTGCGGAGGCCCAGGCCATCCCGACCGTCCCGGCGTCGCTGGACGAGGCCCTGGAGGCCCTGGAGGCCGACCACGAGTTCCTGCTCGAGGGCGGTGTGTTCACCAAGGACCTCATCGAGACCTACGTGGACTTCAAGCGCACCGAGGAGATCGACTCCCTGCGTCTGCGTCCGCACCCGCGTGAGTTCGAGCTCTACTACGACGTCTAAGCAGCACCCGGCCGCCGGGGCGTACCCGGTAGCTCCCCGGAGCGGCGCGCCCCGCGCGCCCTCCCCCTCGGGGCCGGTATCCGTTCGGATACCGGCCCCGACCCGCTGCCGGGACCCTGTACCGGTCGCCGGGGACGGGAGCGGCGGGCTCGGCCGCGAACGCCCACCCGCCGACCGCACGGTTACCGTTGACGCGTGGCAAGGGACGGAAGAACGAATATGACGGCAGGTGCGCTCGCCAGGCGCGGTTTCAGCGACAGCACCCGGGCCCTGCGGCTGGTGGAGGAGGCCGGTCTGGACGCCCGGACCGACACCGACATCATCGGCGCCCTCGCGGCGGCCCCCGACCCCGACCAGGCCCTGCTCGGCCTGCTCCGGATCCTGGAGTTCACCCCCGACCCAGCCGAGGTCCTGGGGGCGCTGCGCGAGGACCGGGACCTGCGTGCCCGGCTGTGCCGGGTGCTGGGCACCAGCACCGCCCTGACCGACCACCTGGTGCGCTATCCGGGCGACTGGCTGGAGCTGAGGGGCGCCGACGCCGCCCGCTCCCCCGAGCCGGAGGAGACGCGCCGGGGCCTGATGCACACCGTGGGCGCCGACCCCAACAGCCCGGCTCCGGTCGCCGATCCCGCCGTGGCGGAGGACGGGTCCACCGCCGCCCTCCGGCACCTCCTGCGCGTGGCCTACCGCAGGCGGGTGCTGCGCCTGGCGGGACGGGACCTGACCGGCCTGTGCACGGTGGACGAGGTCGCCGCGGAACTGGCCGATCTGGCCGCCTCGATACTGGACGCCTCCCTGGCGGTGGCCCGGGCCGAACACCCCGAGGACGCGGCGCTGTGCCGCCTGGCGGTCATCGGCATGGGCAAGTGCGGCGGCCGCGAGCTGAACTACGTCAGTGACGTGGACGTGGTGTTCGTGGCCGAGCCGGCCGGCACGCCCGACTCCGACGATCCGGTGGACGACCAGGCCGCGATGCGCGCGGCGACCCGGCTGGCCACCGAGATGATGCGCGTCCCCTCGGGGACCGACGCCGAGGGCTCCCTGTGGGAGGTGGATCCGGCGCTGCGGCCGGAAGGGCGGAACGGGCCGCTGGTGCGCCCGTTGTCCGGGCACCGCGCCTACTACGAGCGCTGGGCCAAGACCTGGGAGTTCCAGGCGCTGCTCAAGGCCCGCCCGATCGCCGGTGACGTGGAGCTGGGCCGGTCCTACATGGACGTGATCTCCCCCATGGTGTGGGGAGCCGCGAGCCGTACGGACTTCGTGGAGGACGTGCAGGCGATGCGCCGCCGGGTGGTGGCGCACATCCCCGCCGGTGAGGCCGAGCGCGAGCTCAAGCTGGGGCCGGGCGGACTGCGCGACATCGAGTTCTCCGTGCAGCTGCTCCAGCTGGTGCACGGGCGCACCGACGACCGGCTGCGGTCGGGCAACACCCTGGAGGCCCTGGCGGCGCTGTCCGAGCACGGGTACGTGGGACGCAGGGACGCGTCCGGACTGGCGGACGCCTACAGGTTCCTGCGGCGGTTGGAGCACCTGTTGCAGCTGGAGCGGCTGCGCCGTACACACATGATGCCCGATTCCGCCGGGCCGGAGGGCTCTGAGCACCTGCGCCGCCTGGGGCGGGCGCTCGGGTTCACCGCGGATCCGGTCAAGGAGCTGACCAACGCGCGCCGCCGGATGTCGGCGGAGGTGCGGCGCCTGCACGAGAAGCTGTTCTACCGGCCGCTGCTCAACGCGGTGGCCAAGCTGCCGGACGAGGAGGCGCGGCTGTCGCCGGAGCAGGCCAGGGATCGCCTGGAGGCGCTGGGATTCGCCGACCCGGGCGGGGCTCTGCGCCACCTGGAGGCGCTGACCTCGGGTGTCTCGCGACGGGCGGCTATCCAGCGGACGCTGCTGCCGGTGATGCTGGGCTGGTTCTCCGACGCACCCGACCCCGACGCGGGCCTGCTGGGGTTCCGGCAGGTGAGTGAGGTCCTGGGCACCACTCCGTGGTATCTGCGGCTGCTGCGCGACGATGTCCGGGTGGCCGAGCGCATGGCGTGGTTGCTGGGCACGAGCCGCTACGTGACGGAACTGCTGCTGCGCGCCCCGGAGGCGGTGGCGATGCTGGCCGACGACTCCGAACTGGCGCGCCGCAGCCCGAGGGTGCTGGAGGCCGAGGCGGAGGCGGCGCAACGCCGGTACGACACGGCCGAGGAGTCGGTGGCGGCGGTGCGCGCGCTGCGCCGACGCGAGCTGCTGCGTACGGCCGCCGCCGACCTGCTGGAGGTGTCCTCGGTCCAGGAGGTGGGCTCGGCGCTGACCGACATCGCCGCGGTGACGATAGAGACCGCGCTGCGCCTGGCGCAGAACCGGGTGGTGGCGGCGTCGCAGGACGAGCCGCTCACGCGGGTGTGCGTGGTGGCGATGGGCAGGTTCGGCGGTGGTGAGCTGACCTACGCCAGCGACGCGGACGTGATGTACGTGCACGATCCCCTTCCGGGGGTGGACAAGGGCGCGGCGACCAAGCAGGCGATGGCGATCGTGCGGGAGCTGGCGCGGCTGCTGGAGATGCCCGCCGATGAGCCGCCGCTGAAGGTGGACACCGACCTGCGCCCGGAGGGTCGCAGCGGGCCGGTGGTACGCACGCTGGAGTCCTACGCCGTGTACTACGGCCGCTGGTCTCAGGTGTGGGAGAGCCAGGCGCTGCTGCGGGCCAAGCCGATCGCGGGTGATCCGGGGCTGCGGAAGGCGTTCGCGGAGCTGATCGACCCGATCCGGTACCCGGTGGGCGGAATCGATCCCTCCGCGGTGCTGGAGATCCGCAAGCTCAAGGCGCGTATGGAGGCCGAGCGGCTACCGCGCGGGGCCGACCCGACACTGCACACCAAGCTGGGCCGGGGCGGGCTGTCGGATGTGGAGTGGGTGGCCCAGTTGACGCAGCTGCGCTACGCCCACGAGTACCCGGACCTGCGGACCACCGGCACGCTGGAGGCGCTGGAGGCGGCCGTGGCGCACGGGCTCCTGGACGAGGAGGACGGCGAGGTCCTGGGCCAGGCATGGAGGCTGGCGACACGGGTGCGCGGGATGGTGATGCTGGTGCGCGGCCGGGGCGGCGACTCGCTGCCCACGGACCTGCGGGTGCGCGCCGCGGTGGCGGGCGGAATGGGCTGTCGCAGCTACGAGGACGAGGAGGAGGTGTGGGAGGGCCCGTCCGACCAGTTGACCGAGTCCTACCTGCGCACCACCCGTCGGGCGCGCGCGGTCATGGAGCGGGTCTTCTACGACGACTAGCACGCTGGCCACGAGCCTTCACCGGATGATCTTGCCCGTACTGGCGGTGTCGGCGGTCGAGCACGCCAGTACGGGCAAGATCATCGCTGCAGAGAGCCTGCCCGGGTCCTCGGACGGCGCCCCGCGCCGAGGGAATGGGGACGCGGGGCGCCGGGGCCGTCAGCCGCTGCGCCAGGTGACGGTGTCCGCGGGGCCGACGCGGTTGGCGCCGGACTCCCATTCGGCGTTCCCGGAGCCGTCGACCTTGACGAGCTTCCACTCGGTGTCGGCACCGATGACGGCGGTGCCCGACCACACGGGGTAGGTGGAATCGTCGGTGGACAGCTTCACTCCGTCCTGCGGGTCCCAGGAACCCAGTTCCGGGGTGGAGCCGACCACGTACACGTCCTGGCCGTACCAGGTCTCCACTGTGGCGGAGATGCCGTCCCCTCCCGGATCGCCCGGGTCACCGGGGTCGCCGGGGTCGGTGCCACCGCACTCGCCGGGGTCGTCGCAGGTGCCGCCCACGTGTAGGGCGACGGCCCCGTCGGCCGGGACCCGGGCGCTGACCCGGCCGTCGGCGACGGTGAGGGTTCCGCTCCCGGCCGCGTTCTCGTAGCTGCCGTCGGGCAGGCTGGTCTCGGCGGTCAGGTCCCAGGTGCCGCCGCTCGCATTGAAGGCGGCGAAACCCCTGTCACCGCGGTCGAAGGCGAGCCGGGAAGCGCCGTCGGCGGCGCGCTGGACCACTGGGGTCTCGCCGGTGGCGTTGCGGAAGGCGGCCATCCCGGCGACCGTGGGGTGCCGGTGCTCGCAGACCCAGTCGGAGCCGGAGCAGTCGGCGTCCTCGGTGATCCAGCCCGCCGGGTTGCCGGGTTCGGTCCCGGTACTGGGCGGTCCCGCCGCGGTGTTGTCGCCGAAGTCGTAGCTGGACATGACGACCGGGGTGCCGTAGGGGTGGGCGAGCATGAACGCGGTGGCCAGGTAGTAGCGGCCGCCGTCCTTGTAGGTGAGCGTCGGGTCCGCGCGCTGGGTGTCGTGGTTGTCGACGAAGACGGTGGCCTGTTCGTCGCTGAGTCCGCCGTAGTCCGGCAGGTCGGCCAGGCCGGAGATGTCGCCGCCCGCGAACCTGTCGGAGATGTCGCGCTGGTAGTCGAAGGCGGTCACGCGTCCATACGGCGTGTAGGCGGTGTAGGGGATCGTCTGGTCCCCGTACACCTCGTGGTAGACGTCCGGCTCACCGCCGAAGGCCGGCACCTCGTTCAGGCCGGAGAAGATGTCGTCGATGTGGGCTTCGGGGACGTGCTTCGCGGCGTCCACGCGAAAGCCCGCCACGCCCATGTCCACCAGGCCGTTGAGGTAGCGACGGATCTGCGCGCGCACGTCGGGGTCAGCGGTGTTGAGGTCGGCCATTCCCAGGAGCTGGCAGTTCTGCACCTCCTCCTTGCTGTTCCAGTCGGCGATCTCCTCGTAGCAGGGGCCGAAGTCGGCGCGGTCGTACCGGGCGCTGCCGTCACCGAACAGGTCGGGGTGGTCGTACTTGGCCCACTCGGTGCCCGCGCTTCCGGTGCCGGATCCGTCGCCGGTCGTGTGGTTGATGACGGCGTCGACGTAGACCTTCACACCGTTGTCGGCACAGGTGGAGACCATCGCCTCGAACTCCTCGGCGGTGCCGCGCCGGGTGTTGTCGATGCGGTAGGAGACGGGCTGGTAGTCCTGCCACCAGGGGTAGTCCCCGCCCTCGGCGGAGGGGACGACGATGTGCTCCTGGGGCGGGGAGACCTTGACCCCGCCGTACTCGTGAGGGCCGAGGAAGTCGGCGCACTCGGTCGCCACGGCGTCCCAGGTCCACTGGAAGAGGTGGACGGTGGTCTCACCGTTGCCGGTGGCCGCGGTGGCGGCCTCGGTCGCGGCCGTGGTGGCGGAGACGGTCTCGACCCGCTGGGGAGCGGGGTCGAGCATGAGGGGAACCGCTAGCAGGCCGGCTCCCAGCAGAACCGACCCGGCTGCGGCGCCGAGTCCGGATACCTTCATGTGCGCTCCTTGGGGGAGGTGCGCGGTGGGGCGACGCTGCCCCGACCGCCGTACTCTTGCAGCAATTGCAAGAGTTTGCGTGAGCGTGATGAAGGTAACAGACGAGCCCGCCCTTGTGAACAGCCCGCGTCATCGGGGTGTCACCTTTCACGCAGCGCGACGAACACCGCGCCCACCTGCTCGGATGTCGGACACAGCGGCGCATTCGCGACGGAGGCGGGCTCGGGGTGCCACCACGATGAGCTGCACGGACGAGCGCATGGGCCTTCGTCCCTGAATACGAAAAAACTTGCAAGACTACTGAAGGACACAGAAAAAGCCGGTGGTGGCACGGACCACGGGTTCCGTACCACCACCGGCGAGGAACGGCCGGAGGGGCCGCGTCGGGGGGACCGCCGGGAAGCGGGGACTACCAGAAGACGGCCACGCCGATGTTGAGGACGGCGAGCACACCCGCGGTGACGGCGAGGTTCGTCGCGGGCTTGCGCAGGTTCAGCACGCCCACCACCACGATGGCCAGCGCGACCACCAGTTTGACCGCGATCTTGACGTGGTTCAGTTCGGTGAGGTCGGCCATTTCGGCGACCCCGACCAGCAGCAGGCCGGTGAGGAACTGGAGCAGGGAACTGTGCAACAGGACCTTGGGCGACTTGGCGTTACCGGTCATGACCTGCATGAGGAAGCCCGCGAGGATACCCGCGAGGCCGAGCATGTGCAGGAAGGCGAGCGCGGAGTAGAAGATGTCCATACCCGAACGTTACTACGCCTTGTAGTTGTTAGATCCGCCTCCATACGCACCGGTGCGACACGTCCGGAGGCCAGGCCCGAGCCCCGCGCCGCCGCGGCTCGCTCCCCGCCCCGGCTCATCTGCGCTTCGGCGCGTTCCTGCGCCGCCACAGCACCCAGGCCAGTCCGGCCAGCAGAGCCGCTCCGGCGGCCCTCAGCAGACCGTCGCGGTTCATGTACTCCGACATCCGCCATCCCACCGACGCCTCGGTGACGACCACCGTGTCGCTCGCACACGCGGCCGGATCCGAGTCGCGGTCCAGCAGCAGGCAGGCCGTGCTCGTCAGCCGGGCCTGTCCCTCGGCGCCCTCCGGAACCCGTACGCGCACCGCGTACACCGCCTCCTCCCCCGCCGGCACGGCGACCTGCCAGTTCACGATGCCGTCCTTGACCACCCCGTCACCGTCGACCTCCACGATCTCCAGCGAACCGGGGACGTGCTGGGCGAGCAGGGCGCCCTCCACGGCACCACCGTCGCCGTTGGCGAGGGTGGTGCGCAGTGTGAGCTCCTGCCCCGCCTGCGGCGGCTCCGCTCCCGCGTCCAGGACCAGGTCCACCCCGGCCGCCTGGCCGGGCCCGGTCGCGAGCGGGGCCTTCGACGCCCCTCCGAGCCCGTCGTCCGCGAGAGCCGGGGCCGCGAACACCCCCACCGCCACCAGGCCGGCCGTGGCCGCCCGCCCGTACGCCGAGTTCCGCCAGCCCTTCAGGACCATCCGAGTCATCCCGCGCCTCCTGCGTGTTCACGATCCGACACCCTTAGACAACTATGAGTGACAACGCGAGTGCATGTGGTGACACACCCCTGGTCCGCGGGACTCAGGTCCGGATCACCCGCCTAGGTGCTCAGAGACCGCATGCGGGCTTCCCGTCCCAGGACGGGGATTCCTCCCCATGTGCGCCTCGGGGCCTTAGGGCGATCGTGGACACCAGAAGGCGGGGACACGGGGTCCGCGCCAAAGAACGGGGAGGACACCGTGTTCCACGCCGACCTGCTGAACGCCAACGCCCGGGTGATGACCGAACAGCGCATCCGCGAGATGCGGAACCTGCGGGCGGCACGCCGGGCCCGCGCCGAGGAGCGCGCGCGCCGCAGGCGGGAGCGCCGCGAGCGCTCCCGCCTGCGGCGTGGCCGTGAGGCCTACGGCCGTGCCGTCTGAGGCCATCGGACACCCGTGTGGCGCCGGAGGCGCCCGCGCCCTCGGGCAACCGGCTCGCACTCGCCTCCACACTGGCGAACAGAACCCGCATAATGACGCACATGCCCCTGCTCTCCGAGACCAGTCCGCTCTTCGTCGGCCGCGAGTCACAGCTGAGCACCCTCGACGAACACGCTCGCCGCTGCCTCACCGAGGCGTCCGGGACGGTACTGCTCGGCGGGGACGCGGGCATGGGCAAGACCCGGCTGGTCGGGGAGTTCACCGCCACCCGCCCCGCCGGGTCGGTGTTCGTCGGCGGCTGCCTGGAACTGGGTGTGGACGGCCTTGCCTACGCCCCCTTCACCGCGGTCCTGCGCCAGCTCCTGCGCGGGCGCGGACGAGAGGCCTTCGAGGCCGCCGCGCCCGGCGGATCGGGTGAGCTGGCCCGGCTCCTGCCGGAGCTGGGCCCCCTGCCCGGGAACCACGGTGAGGCACGGGGCGTCCTCTTCGAGCAGGTCCTGCGCCTGCTCGACCAGACCGCCGGGACCAGCGGCCTCACCGTGGTCCTGGAGGACCTGCACTGGGCCGACGGCGCCACCCGCGACCTACTCGTCTTCCTCGTACGCAACCTCGACCTGCCCGGCGTACAGATCATCGCCACCTACCGCAGCGACGACCTGCACCGCACCCACCCCCTACGCCGCCTGCTCCCCGAGCTGGAACGCCTGTCCGCTGTAACCCGCCTGGAGCTGGAACCGCTCAGCCGTGACGAGGCCGGCGCCCAGGCCGCCGCGATCCGGGGCACGGAGCTCACCCACCGTGAGATGGACGAGCTCTACCGGCGCACCGAGGGCGTCCCGCTGTTCGTGGAGTCGCTCGCGGCGTCGGCAGGCGACCCCGCCGGTGACGGCCACGACGTGCCCGACCAGTTCCGCGACCTGCTCCTGGAGCCGCTGCACCGGTTCGACGACACCGCCCTGTCGGCGCTGCGCGTGGCCTCGGTCGGCGCGGTTTCGGGCAGCATCGAGCACGAGATGCTCTACCACGCGGCCGGTCTCGCCGAACACGAGCTGGAGACCGCCTTGCGCACCCTGGTGGACGCCAACGCGCTGCGCGCCGACCGAACCGGGTACCGGTTCCGGCACGCCCTCCTGCGCGACGCGGTACACGGCGAGCTGCTGCCCGGTCCCCACGCGCGGCTGCACATGCGCTTCGCCCAGCTCATCGACGAGTACCCCGACTCCGTCCCCCTCGACCGGCGGGCCGCCGAGCAGGCCCACCACTACAACGCCGCCCAGGAACTGCCCAGCGCGCTACGGGCCGCCTGGTGGGCGGCGGTACGCGCGGGCGACACCCTCGCCTACGACGAGGAGCTCGACATGCTGGAGCGGGTGCTGGCCCTGTGGGACAGGGTTCCCGACGCCCGGGAGCGGGTGCAGGGACTGACGTGGGCCGAGGTGGTCAGCCGCGCGGCCGGTGCCGCCGTGGAGGCGGGCCGCGGCAGGCGTGCCCTGGAACTCACCAACGACGCCCTGGCCGTCCTGCCCGAGGACGACCGCGACGACCACACGCAGATGGTGCGGGCGTGCCTGCTGCGCCGCCGCGGGCTGGCCCACGCCGAGGAGGCATGCGGCAGCGGGGTCATCGACCTGGTCACGGCCCTGGAACTGCACCCGCCGCACATGCCGGGATACGCCCGGATCCTGTCCATCCTGGCCCGGGAGAGCATGGTGCACCGCGCCGACCGGCGCGACACCCCGGAACAGGAGCGCCTGAAGGAGCTGGAGAGGGATGGAAGGTCCGCGCGCGCACTCGCGGAGGAGGCCATCGCACTCGCCGGTTCCTCCGGTCAGGACGACATGTGCGCGGCCGCCGACGCCCGCATCACCCTGGGCGGACTCCACATGGACATGGGCGACCTGGAGAGAGGCCGTCCGCTGATCGAGGCGGCCATCGGCCACGCCGCCGAGATCTCCGACCCCTCCCTGGAGGCGCGCGGGGCGGGCAACCTCGGCCACTTCCTACGCGAGCTGGGCCATCACGAGGAGGGCCTGGCGGTGCTGGAGAAGTCCCTGGCCCGGCACGAGGCGATGGGGTGGGCGTCCGTCCACAAGACCTTCAACCACCAGAACCGCGCGGAGATCCACTTCGAGCTGGGCGACCTGACCCAGGCGCGCCAGATCGTCGAGGCGGTCCTGCGCACCCACCAGTTCAGCAGGCACCGCTACTACGTCGACGCGGTGCTGGCCCGGACGGCCGCCGCCCAGGGAGACCTGGCCGCCGCGCGCCGGGCCGTGGACACGTCGGAAGGTGCGGACGCGCTGGCCTCGCAGCGGATGAACATCGTGCAGCTGTCCCTACTGGCGCTCCTGGAGACGGACCTGGTCGAAGGCGCGGTCGACGACGCGCTCGTCTTGGCGGAACGGACCCTGGAGCGGATGGTCCTGGAGTCCGCGCACGGGTACACGTGGCCGATGGCGGACGTGATGGCCGAGGCGGCGCGACGGGCGGCGGAGCCGGACCGCCCGGAGGAGACCGCGGCGCGGGCGCGCCGGGTACGGGACCTGGTGGCCGACCTGGTGTCGCTGATGCCGGCCCACGGGACGGCCCAGCACGCCTACCGGGCGTCCGTGACGGCCCGGCTGGCCGGGGTGGACGGTGCGGACCCCGCAGAGCTGCTGGAGCGGTGGACGGAGTCGGTGTCGGCGTGGGAGGCCACACCGATGCGGCTGTACCTGGCACAGGCCCGGCTGCGGGCCGCCGAGGCGGCGATGGCGGCCGGAGACCGGGGCCGGGCCCTGGAATGGACGCGGCAGGCACACGCGGCGGCCGAGGAGTGCGGGGCGGTGCCCCTGGCCGGCGCCGCCGCCGACCTGGCCCGCAGGATGGGCACCGGCCTGGTGAAGGACACGGCCCCGCCCGCCGTACCCGCCGGGCTGACCCCGCGCGAGGCGGAGGTGGCGCGGCTGCTGACGGTGGGCGACACCAACGCCCAGATCGCCGCGAAGCTGTTCATCACGCCCAAGACCGCGAGCGTGCACGTGTCCAACATCCTGGCCAAACTCGACGTGCCCAACCGGGCGGCGGCCGGTGCCCGGCTACGGGAGCTGGGCCTTGCCTAGGCGCGTTGCCCAAGCCCCGCGTGCGTCGCCAGGCGAGGCCGGGTCGATGACGTGCCGGTGGGAGCAGGCGGGGGTCAGCCCCGCCCCAGCTCGGTGCAGACACAAGCTTTGTTGCCGTCCGGGTCGGCCAGCACGATGAAGGCCGGTGCACGGCCGTCGTCGACGACGCGTCCGCCTGCGGCAACCGCTGCGGCAACCCGCCGGTCGGCGACTTCCGGGGGGACCGTGGCGTCGAGGTGGAAGCGCTGCCGATCGGGTGCGGTGGAGTCGGTCGTCTGAAACCACAACGGCGGGAGCTCTCCCGCCGGGTCGACGACATCGCCGCCTGCCTCACCACCGCCGAGAACGGCTGCCCAGAACGGCAGCACCGTTTCCGACACAGGCGTGTCCAGGGCCAGCTCCAGCACCTGTACCTGCTCCGGGCACGGGGCCAACTCCTGGTCGGATGCGAGTGCGCTGATCCGCTCGGCCAGCCGGGCATCCCGTTCGGTCACCCCTCCGGCGTCGTGGCTGCGCAGCACGAACTGAACATGCCCCGCACGCAGATCGACGTCGGGATGATGGCCGACCGCATCGGCGAGCCGCCCCACGGCGGCGACGAACGCGGCCTTGAGCGACACGCCCCGGATGGGACTGGCCCGAGGACACCTGGGTGCGCCTGGGGACCGCCGGAACCCAGGTGCGGCTGGGAACGGCCGGGAGTCCTCAGACCGTCCAGCGGTTGGTGATGGGCAGGCGACGGTCCCGGCTGAGGTTGCGCGAGCTGATCTTGGTGCCCGGAGCGGACTGGCGGCGCTTGTACTCGGCGCGGTCCACCAGGCGGATGACCCGGCGCACCAGCTCGGGGTCGTACCCGGCGAAGACCAGTTCGGCCTCGCCCTTGTCCGTGCCGACGTAGGCGTCCAGAACGGCGTCGAGCAGCGCGTAGTCGGGCAGGGAGTCGGTGTCCAGCTGGTCGGGGCTCAGCTCGGCGCTGGGCGGCTTGGAGATGGAGTTCTCCGGGATGGGCGGGACCTGGTCCAGACGGACGGCCTCGGCGTTGCGCCAGCGGGCCAGCTCCCAGACGAGGGTCTTCCAGCAGTCCTTGATGGGCGCGAACCCGCCCACGGAGTCGCCGTAGAGGGTGGAGTAGCCGGTGGCGGCCTCGCTCTTGTTGCCGGTGGCCAGGACCAGGTGGCCCTCCTCGTTGGACAGGGACATCAACAGGATGCCGCGCACCCGGGCCTGGAGGTTCTCGGCGGCCAGACCGGTGAGCGGGACGGCCACCTCCCCCATGGACCGCGTGAAGGCGTCCGCGGCCGGGGCGATGGCGACGGTGCGGGTGGCGAATCCCTGGCGCCCGGCCAGGTCCTCGGCGTCGCTGACCGAGTGTTCGCTGGAGTGCACGCTGGGCATGAGCACCCCGTGGACCCGGTCCGCGCCGAGGGCGTCCACCGCGATGGTCGCCACGAGGGCGGAGTCGATGCCGCCGGAGAGGCCGACGAGGGCCGATCCAAAGCCGTTCTTGACGGTGTAGTCGCGCAGACCCGTGACCAGCGCCCGATACACCTCACCGGTGTCGGAGATGGGGTCCGGGCGCGGCGTGACGGTGTTGGCCCGCGGAGGATAGGGGGCGACCGGGTCGGCCGAGACGGTGTGGCGGACGATGCGTAGACGGTCCACCTCGGCGACCGCGCCGTCCTGGGCGGGCGCGGCCTCGGCCAGGTCGAGGTCGGCGACCAGGAGGGTCTCGGTGAACTGGGGGGCGCGGGCCACGAGTTCGCCCTCGGCGTCAACGACCAGGGAGTCGCCCTCGAAGACGAGTTCGTCCTGACCTCCGACCATGTTGACGTAGGCCAGGGCGGCACCGATCTCGCGGGAACGGCGCTGGCACAGCTCCAGGCGCACGTCGTCCTTGTGGCGTTCGTAGGGCGAGCCGTTGAGGGATACCAGAAGCCCCACCCGGGCCGCGCGGGCGGCGGTGACGGGGCCGCCCTCCTGCCACAGGTCCTCGCAGACGGCCAGGCCGACGTCCACGCCACGCACCCGGACCACCGGAAAGGTGTCGCCGGGGACGAAGTTGCGGAACTCGTCGAACACGCCGTAGTTGGGCAGGTGGTGCTTGGCGGATGAGGTGACGACACCGCCTCGGTGCAGGACGGCGACGGCGTTCTGGGGGGCTCCGGCGGGCTGCCCGTAGCGGGCGCCCGGGCCCTCGCGGCGGGAGAGGTAGCCCACGACGACGGGCAGCTCGCCCAGGCCCGCCTGGGCCAGGTCCGCGGCCAGGCCGCGGGTGGCCTTGACGGAGGCCGACACGAAGGAGTTGCGCAGCGCCAGGTCCTCGACCGGGTAGCCGGTGACGACCATTTCCGGGAGGACGACCAGGTGGGCGCCCTCCTCGGCGGCCCGGTGCGCGGAATCGACAACGATGGACCGGTTCTCATCCAGGTCGCCCACGGTGGGGTTGACCTGGGCCAATGCGATTCTCAGCTGTGCCACGGAAACGAGCCTAGTACTGCGGTTGGACTTTCGGTATGAGTGACCGTGACCCGTGCGCGGAACTGGTTGCTCAGCCACGGGGGTGGAGCGCGCAGCGGTGGCCCGTTCCAGGGGGTCGGGGAAGCGCGCAGTGGCGGCCCGCCCCAAGGGGGTTTAGGTAGGGCGCGCAGGAAGCCCCGACCGCGCATCCGCAGAGCCCGGGCTGGCGAACAACCACGCATCCGTAGGACCCGGGCTGGCGCGCGACCACAGTCTTGGTTGCTCACCGCTGGAAGCTCTACGGGCACGTGGCTGAGGTCTGCCGGAGGCTCTACCCAACCCCCTGGAGCGGGCCACCTGCGGGCTCTACGGGCGCGTAGCCGGGGAGCTCCGTCACACCGCGGGGACACGAGCAGGACGCGAAGGCGGCGGGAGGCCCGGTCACCGGTCATAATGCGTGTGCGGGGAACGGACCGGGCAGGCTGGTTGGCGTGTGCGGAAATACCCTGGAAATATCCGCACGGCAGACTGGTTCTGGGACACTGTGTCCGGCTCGACTCCGCGCGGCGGAGCGTGGCCCGGACCGACCAGTATCGAGGAAGGTTGATCGTGAATCGACAGCAGGAATTCGTGCTCCGCACGTTGGAGGAGCGCGACATCCGGTTCGTGAGGCTGTGGTTCACCGACGTGCTCGGGTACCTCAAGTCCGTGGCGGTCGCTCCCGCCGAACTGGAGGCGGCCTTCTCCGAGGGCATCGGTTTCGACGGCTCGGCTATCGAGGGGTTCGCGCGTGTCTACGAGGCTGACATGCTGGCTCAGCCCGACCCCTCCACCTTCCAGGTGCTGCCCTGGCGCAACGAGCCGCACGGCACGGCGCGCATGTACTGCGACATCCTCATGCCGGACGGTTCGCCGTCCTCGGCGGACCCGCGCCATGTGCTCAAGCGTCAGCTCAGCAAGGCCTCCGACCTGGGGTTCACGTTCTACACCCACCCCGAGATCGAGTTCTACCTGCTCAAGAAGATGCCCGAGCAGGGCGAGTTCCCCGAGCCCAACGACTCGGGCGGCTACTTCGACCACACGCCCCACAACAGCGCGCACGACTTCCGGCGCAACGCCATCAACATGCTGGAGGCCATGGGCATCTCCGTGGAGTTCAGCCACCACGAGGGCGGCCCGGGACAGCAGGAGATCGACCTGCGATACGCCGACGCGCTGACCACCGCCGACAACATCATGACCTTCCGGCTCGTGATGAAGGAGGTGGCGATGGAGCAGGGCGTGTACGCGACGTTCATGCCCAAGCCGTTCACCGAGTACCCGGGATCGGGCATGCACACGCACCTGTCGCTGTTCGAGGGCGACCGGAACGCCTTCTACGAGCCGGGCGCGGAGTTCCAGCTCTCCAAGGTGGGGCGCGGGTTCATCGCGGGCCTGCTGCGGCACGCCGACGAGATCACGGCCGTGACCAACCAGTGGGTCAACTCCTACAAGCGCCTGTGGGACGACCCGGCGGCCTCCGCCGGTATGGGCGGCGAGGCCCCCGCCTACATCTGCTGGGGCCACAACAACCGTTCGGCGCTGGTGCGCGTTCCGATGTACAAGCCCGGCAAGTCCAACTCCAGCCGGATCGAGATCCGCTCGCTGGACACCGCCTGCAACCCCTACCTGGCCTACGCCGTCATCCTGGCCGCCGGGCTCAAGGGCATCGAGGAGGGCTACGACCTTCCTCCCGGCGCTGAGGACGACGTGTGGGCCCTGACCGACGCTGAGCGCCGCGCGCTGGGCATACGCCCGCTGCCGCAGAGCCTGGACGAGGCCCTGCGGATCATGGAGAACAGCGAGCTGCTCGCCGAGACCCTGGGCGAGCACGTCTTCGACTTCTTCCTGCGCAACAAGAAGGCGGAGTGGAACTCCTACCGCCGCCAGGTCACCCCGTACGAGCTGGCACGGTATCTGCCGACGCTCTGATCCGGCGGGCGAGGCCGCGCGGCCAGGGCTCCCGGAAGGCGGGTCCCCCGGCCGGGACCCGGTGGACGTGGTCGCGAACCCGCCGGGTGCGCCCGCTCTCCGCCAGGGGCACCGCCGTGGACAGGGCGCACAGCGCCGCCTCGCCGCGCCGGGGCTCGGCCACGGCCGGGACCGGCCCAGCGGGCACGGCGGAAGGGCAGGTCGGGCTCCCGGGTCTCCTGGTGTGGCATTGCAGCAAGGAAGCGCTTCCCCGCCAAGGGGGTTCCGCGCCTGGGAGACAATGCCCCCATGCATCCGCGTCCCCGCCCGGTGGCCTCCACCTCCACCCTGGTCCTCGCCTCGTCCGCCCTGGTGGCGGCACCGGTCGCCGCCGAGGCGTCGTCGTCGGCCCCCGGTCCTCCGGGTCCGCACGAGGTGCGGTTCGCCACGTTCAACGCCGCGCTGGAGCGCGCGGAGCAGGGCGCGCTCGCCGAGGAACTGGCCGTCCCCGGCAGCGGTCAGGCACGCAACGTCGCCGAGATCATCCAACGCGTGCGCCCCGACGTCCTCCTGGTCAACGAGTTCGACCACGACGAGGAGGGGGCCGGTCCCCGCCTGTTCCAGGACAACTACCTGTCCGTCGGGCGCAACGGCGCCGAGGCCATCGAGTACCCGTACGTGTACACCGCCCCCGTCAACACCGGTGTGGCCTCGGGGGTGGACCTCAACGGAGACGGAGAGGCGGTGACCGACCCCGGCAGCCCCGGCTACGCCGAGGACGCCTTCGGCTACGGGCTCTTCCCAGGCCAGTACGGGATGGTCGTGTACTCGATGTACCCGATCCTCACCGAGCTGGCGCGCACCTTCCGAACCTTCCGGTGGGCGGACATGCCCGGTGCGCTCCTGCCCACCCGACCCGGGACCGGCGAGCCCTACTACTCCCCCGAGGCCCTGGAGGTTCTGCGGCTCTCCTCCAAGAGCCACTGGGACCTGCCCGTCGACACCGGCGGGGGATGCCCGATCCACCTGTTGGCCAGCCATCCCACGCCGCCCGCCTTCGACGGCCCGGAGAGGCGCAACGTCGCGCGCAACCACGACGAGATCCGCTTCTGGGCCGACTACGTCACCCCGGGCGCGGACTCCTACGTCTACGACGACCGGGGGCGGTGCGGCGGTCTGCCCGCCGGCGCCCCGTTCGTCATCGCCGGTGACCTGAACGCCGACCCCAACGACGGCGACGCGCACCCGAGGGCCATCACCCGGCTCCTGGAGCACCCCGGGATCACCGACGTGCGCCCGGCCAGCCAGGGCGGCAGGGGCGCGGCCCGGCGCCAGGGCGGGGCCAACGACGGGCACGCGGGCGCCCCGGACCTGGACAGCGCCGACTTCGCGGACGAGCCCGGCCCGGGCAACCTGCGCGTGGACTACGTGCTGCCCTCGCGGACCGTTCCGGCCCGCTCCTCCGGGGTGTTCTGGCCGCCCGTGGGCGATCCCCTGTTCCGCCTGACCGGCGACCGCCCCTTCCCCAGTTCCGACCACAGGTTGGTGTGGGTGGACCTGGTCCGCCGCGCACCGCGCAAGGCCGTCCGCGCTGAAGCGTGTTGACGGACCTGAGGTCTCGGATCAGTACACCTAGCGCGGCGGCACCGTGGGAGGAGGCCGCAGGGGAGGTCACGAGGTGCGCGCGGATTCCTCCTGGGCCACGGCCAGTCCGGCGCTGATGACGCTGTCCATGATGGCGGCCAGCCGCTCCGGGCCCAGGCGCGGCGCGTGCTCGGCCATGCGCTCGACCAGTTCTCGCTCGCGCCGCGTGTCGCGTCCCGCGAAGTAGCCGACCGGCTTGAGCCTCTGCACCTGTGCGGCCACGAGGGCACGGCGTTCGAGGAGTTCGGCGAGATCGGCGTCCATCTGGTCGATACGCCCGCGCAGCTGGCGGACCTGCTCGTTCAGGGAGGACTCGGGGACGGGGTGGCTCTCGGACACGGTGTGTCTCCCTCGGTGTGGGAACGGGCCGTGGCGGGCCCGGGACGGACGTGGTGCGGCCGTACGTCCCCCGCGGGATACGCGTGGATGAGTGGAGAGCGTGTCGTGGGGCGTCGGCCGCCTGAAAAACGAAAGAGCACCGGGCCGTGCGCCCGAGCGCTCTGTTGCCGACGATCCCTGCTTCCGCCTACGTGCAAGCGGCCGACGGGAGCGTCGGCTGGCTAAACACGCGATAGCGGTGGGTCATGCCGCTGATTCTACCGGACCTTCCGGTGAGGGCGCCACGGCACACGCCCGGGTACGCCTTGGGCCCGCACACGCGAAAGGGCGGTCCGTGCCCCTCTACACGGACCGCCCCGGAGTCCTCTGGCCGACCGCGGTCAGCCGTCCTGGTTCTCGGGCATCTCGACCTGGATCATGAGGGCGGTCGCCTCGGCGGTGACCTTCCCGTGGGCTCGGATCCGGCCGGAGACGAAGACCTTCCGGCCCTCCACCCGTTCCACCCACGAGGTGACCTCCAACGGCGTGAACAGCGGCGTCGGCCTGCGGTAGTCCACCTCCAGCTTGGCGGTGAGCCCGGGCGTGGTCTCCACGGCGGAGACGCTGCCGACCGCCTGGTCGAGCAGGGCCGCGATCCAGCCGCCGTGCACGAGTCCGGGCGGCCCCTGGTAGACGGTGTTGAGGGTGACCTCGCCGTGCAGTCCCTCGGAGGTGCGCTCCAGGAGGAGGGGCGGGGCGGCGGGGTTGGTGTCCCCGGCGACGATGTTGGTGATGGTGCCGAATTCGACGTCGCCGCTCTGGAGGTCGCGCTGGACCATGGTGCCGATCTGACGGCGGGCGATGTTCAGCTTGCCGGTGACGCCCTCGACGGCGGAGGCGGCCTCAGCGAGGGTGTCGGTGTCGACCTCGGTGTTGGCGACGGCGTCGATGAGGTCATGGACGTGTGCCACGAGGGAGCGGAGCTCGGCGGGAATCTGGTCCTGCTCGACCACCGGGAGACCGAAGGAGCGGGGGTCGGGGCGCTCGGCTACCGGCTGCGTGTTGACCGTCATGTGTTCCTCGTCGGGTCGGCGTGTGCACGGGTGGGCGGGGGCACCACCGTCAAACCGAATCCTACTCGGTAGTATTCCAGAACGCCCTGACCTGGGGGTGCGCTCCCCGTCACACGGCACTGAGGCGGGGAGCACCCTCGGCGGCGTCAGCCCAGGTTACGCACCATGTGCAGGTGCGGGATCCCGGCGTCCAGGAACTCGTCGCCGTGAGCGGTGTAGCCGAGCCGCGCGTAGAAGCCCAGCGCGTGCGTCTGGGCGTGCAGCTCCACCGCTCTCAGCCCGCGCTCGCGGGCCCGCTCCTCCACCGCACGGACCAACGCGGCGCCGGTACCGCTGCCGCGTCCCTTGGGCAGGACCGCCAGGCGACCGAGGAGCCCCGCGCCTCCCCCCGGGTCCACCAGGCGTACCGTGCCCACGGGGACACCGCCGTCCAGGGCGAGTAGGTGGTCGGCGGCGGTGTCACGCGCGTCCCACTCCTCCTCGACGGGTACCTGCTGTTCCGCGACGAACACGGCTCCCCGGATGACGAACACTGCGGCACGGTCACGCTCGTCCCGTGCCAGGCGGATCTCGGTCGTAGTCATGCCCGAAGGTTAGCCCCGGCGCCGGACCCGCTCCGACCCGCGGGCCCGCGACAACCCCCATGGCGGGAAGGTCCGGCACGAGGTGACGGAGAGAACGCGGGAGACGTCGGGGAGCGGCCGCCTCCACGGCCAGCACTCCCTAACCTGGGTGTATGGGCATGCCCAGCGACATCCACCCGAAGACCGAGGATCCCCGCGCGGAGCACGCGCACTACTGGCGTTTCTCCGGACTACCCGAGACCGAGCTCCTCACGGCGCGTTTCATCACCACCTCGTTCACCCGCCACACCCACCCCACCTACACCGTCGGGGTGATCACCGGCGGCGTCGAGGAGTACTCCCACGGGCGGGGCAGGGCCCGCGTGGGGCCGGGCGGGCTGGCGGTGGTGGGTCCCGAGGAGGTCCATACCGGCCACGCCGGGGTCCCCGAGGGCTGGAGCTACCGGGTGTTCTACCCCTCGCCCGAAGTGATGGCGGACATCGCCCGTGAACTGGGCATGCGCGGAACTCCGGCGTTCACCGAGTCCGGCATCGACGCGCCCGGGGCCGCACGGGTGCTGGCCTCCGCGCACGTGGCGGCCGAGCACGGCGACCGGCTGTCCGCCTCCGCCCTCGCCCGGCAGGGCCTGGGCATGCTGCTGCGCTCCCACGGCCGCGAACGGGCCTCCGGGGCGGCCCGGCACACCGCCCGCCCCGAGGTGGAGCGAGCCCGGCGCATCCTCGCCGAGCGGCTTGTGGACCCGCCGACCCTGGAGGAGCTCGCCGCCCGGCTGGGTATCGGCCCGTTCACGCTGTCACGGAGCTTCCGCGCCGCCCACGGGCTGCCTCCGCACGCCTACCTCAACCAGCTGCGGGTGGACCGGGCTCGGACACTGCTCGCCGCCGGCCGCCGGGCGGGCGAGGTCGCCGTCGAGGCGGGGTTCGCCGACCAGCCACATCTGACCCGCCATTTCAAGCGCCACCTGGGGGTACCCCCCGGTGCCTATCAGCGCGCCCTGCTCGCCTCCTGACCCGTCTCCCGGAGCCGTCAGGTACTCGACGCGGAACGGAGCGGCAAGAACGTTCAAGACGCCGTGCGGTCGGTCCTCCTAACGTTGGGCGCGTGAAATCCTTCTCTCTCCTTCGTGCGCCCGTGATGCGCGACAGCATGGGGATCGGCATCGCCGTGGGCGCCGCCGGTCTGGCGTTTGGCACCGCGGCTGTGGCCGCCGGCCTGTCCCCTGCGCAGTCCGTCTTCCTGAGCCTGTTCATGTTCACCGGGGCCTCCCAGTTCGCCCTGGTCGGGGTGGTCGCCGGTGGCGGAAGCCTGGTCGCGGGAGCGATGGGGGCACTGCTCCTGGGCGCCCGCAACACCCTGTACGGGCTGCGCCTGGCGGACGTGCTGGGCTGGAGGGGCGCGCGGCGGGCGCTGGCCGCGCACGGCGTGATCGACGAGACCACGGCGGTGGCCCTGGTCCAGCCGGACCGGGAGTCGGCGCGCACCGCGTTCGTGACGACCTACACGGTGCTGGGCGGCTTCTGGGTGGCCACGACCCTGATCGGCGCGCTGGCCACGGAGCGGGTGAACGACATCAGCGCGTTCGGGCTGGACGCGGTGGGTCCGGCGATCTTCCTGGGACTGCTGTGGCCGCGCCTGCGCGAGGGCGACGGCCGTACCTGGCTGATCGCGCTCCTCGGCGCGGGACTCGCCCTGGCCTCGACGCCGTTCCTCCCCGCTGGTGTCCCGGTGCTGCTGGCCGCCTCAGCCGCGCTGGTCGCGCTCTTCGGCCCCGACACCGGGGAAGGTGCCCCGGCCGGGTCCCCCGACGCCGGGTCCGTGTCCGGGGCCGGAACCAGCACCGAGGGGGCTCGGCCGTGACCCTGTGGACCGCACTCATCGCCACCGCCGCGGGCTGCTACCTACTCAAGTACGCGGGTCTGGCCGCGCCCCGGCGGCTCCTGGACAACCCGTGGCTGCGCCGCTTCGCCACCGCCGTGCCCATCGCGCTACTGGCCGCGCTGATCGCGGTGGAGGCCCTGCGTGGCGAGGGTCAGGCGCTGGCCTGGGACACCGCGCGGATGGGCGGCCTGGGCGCCGCCGTCCTCGCCCTGGTCCTGCGCGCGCCCTTCCTCGTCGTGATCGTCGCGGCCGCGGCCACGACGGCTGGTCTGCGCGCCTTCGGCATCGGCTGAGCCCCGACGGGCGCTGCTCATCCACAGCCCCTGCCGAAAGCTGCCGCGCCGCGGTCTCCTGGACAAGGAGGCCCTTCCACGACGGCCTCGTACCGCACGAACACTCCTGGCCCAACACTCGGCCAGGTTGTCCACAGGTGGGCGGCCCCGTCCTTGACCGGCCTGGGACAGCCTGTCAAAGTCAGCCGCACGCGCCCGGACGCGCCACACCCTGACACACCGCGTCCGGACGCACCGTGTGGACCTTGCGACGATGGAAGGGACTCCACCCCCATGGCCACAGCCGCCAGCCGTCTCCGACCGCCCGCCGAAACCGCCGCACACGCGGTGGTACAGGTTTTGTCCGCGGCCGGGATCAGACGGTGCTACACCGTTCCCGGCGAGAGTTTCCTGGAACTCGCCGACGAGATCGACCAGCATCCCCGCATGCGCCTGGTCTCCACCCGGCATGAGAACGGCGCCGGGTTCATGGCCGAGGCCGAGGCCAAACTCACCGGTGTCCCGGCCGTGGCCGCGGCCACCAGGGGGCCGGGAGCGTCCAACCTGGCTGTGGGTGTGCACACCGCCATGCAGGACTCGACCCCCATGATCGTGTTCCTGGGGCAGGCCGAGACCGAACGGCTGGGCAGAGAGGCCTTCCAGGAGGTGGACCTCACCGCGTTCTACGCGCCCATCACCAAGTGGTCCACCACCGTGCACCGGGCCGACAGGCTCGCGGAGACCACCGCCAGGGCGATCCGCGTGGCCACCACCGGACGGCCCGGACCGGTGGCCATCGCGGTACCCGGCGACCTGTTCGGCCAGAGGGTCGACCCGCAGGACCCGCCGGAGCCCCCCGTGGTCCCGCGCCCCGTCATGGGCGAGGCGGCCCGGGACCGGTTGGCGACCTGGTTGGCCAGGGCGGTACGCCCGGTGATCATCGCGGGCGGCGGCGCACGCGCGGCCCGCGAGGACCTCGTCCGGGTCGCTGAGCACTTCAACACCGGCGTGTACGCGGCCTGGCGGCGGCAGGACGTGTTCCCCAACGACCACCCGCTCTACCTCGGCCACCTGGGGCTGGGATGTCCTCCCCCGGTGCTGAACGCGCTGTCGGAGGCCGACGCGGTCCTGATCGTCGGATGCCGGATGAGCGAGACCACCACGCAGGGGTACCGGCTGCCCGAACCGGACGGCCATGTCCGGGTCGCGCAGATCGACATCGACCCCGGTCAGCTGGGAGCCACCGCCGACCTGTGGTTCGGCGCGGTCGCCGACGCGCGAAAGGCCCTGCACGAACTCGCCGAGGCACCGGTACAGGCGCCCTACCGTGACTGGAGCTCGGCGCGCCGGATGTGGGTGGACACCGCCACCGTGCCGCCCGAGGCGACCGGCCACGCCGGTTCCCGGCTGCACCCGTGGGCGGTGATCGCGGGTATGCGCGCGGCGCTGCCCGAGGACGCCCTGATCACCAACGACGCGGGCAATTTCGCCTCCTTCCTGCACCGGGGCTGGTGGTTCCGGCACTCCCACACCCAGTTGGCGCCCACCAGCGGGGCCATGGGCTATGCCGTGCCCGCCGCGGTCGCGGCCAAGATCACCGCCCCGGACCGGACGGTGGTGGCGGTGGCCGGTGACGGCGGCACCCTGATGACCGGGCAGGAACTGGAGACGGCGGTGCGGATGGGTGCGCCGATCACCGTGGTGGTGTTCCAGAACGGGCTTTACGGCACGATCGCCATGCACCAGGCCCGCGAACTGGGCCGGACCGCGGGGACCCGTATCAGCGGCCCCTTGGACCTGGCGGGGTTCGCCCGGTCACTGGGAGCGCGTGGCGCGACCGTCCACACCCGGGAGGAGCTGGAGAAGGCGCTGGCGGAGTCGGTGGGGGCGGACCTGCCCACCCTGGTCGACGTACGGACGGATCCGGAGGTGATCAGTCCGACCGCCACCCTGTCCGGCCTGCTGGGCGGCTGAGCGAACCACGGCCCGGTGGTCCCGGTGGCCGCCCGGCCACCGGGACGGACACACGGGGGCCGGGCACGCGGGCGGATCAGTCGCCGTAGGCGGCGGCCGCCTCGCGCAAGGCGCGTACGGTAGCACGGATCCCTGGCCGGCGGGAGGTGTCGGTGCGCCAGAACACGTACACCTGGCGCACCAGAGCGGGCTGCACGGGCACCACCCGCACACCCTCCGGCAGGGGGCCGCGCCCCAGGCGGGGCATGACGGCCGCGCCGATCCCGGCCGCGATGAGCGCCAGCTTGGTCTGGTGCTCCTCCACGTTGTGGGCGATGCTGGGCTCGCCGCCGCGTGCCCGGATCATGCCGTGCAGCCAGTCGTCACAGATCGATCCGCGCGACCAGCTGATCCAGGGCAGGTCGAGGATCTCCTCCGGGGCGAGGAGTTCGCGGTGGGCGAGGGGGTGGTCGGCGGGCAGGGCGATGTCGCCGATGTCCTCCATGAGCGGGGCGCGGCTCATACCGCTGGGCAGGCTCAGCGGGGCTCCGACCCAGTCGACGACCATGGCCAGGTCGGCGTCTCCCCGGGCCATGCCGGCCACGCTCTCGTGCGGTTCCTCCTCGTGCAGCTCCACCTGGAGTCCGGGATGGGCCTCACGCAGGGAGGAGAGCGCGTGTGGGAGGAGTCCGCGGACGGCGGTGGGCGTGGCGGACAGGCGCAGGTGCCCGGTGACGTCGTCGCGGTGCGCCTCCAGATCCGCCTCAGCGCGCTGGACCATGGACAGGATCATGGCGGTGTGCTCGACCAGGAGCTCGGCCGCGTCGGTGAGGCGGACGCCACGGCCGTTGCGCTCGACGAGGGACTGCCCGACCTCGCGTTCGAGTTTGGTGAGCTGCTGGGAAACTGCGGAGTTGGTGACGTGGAGGGCATCGGCGGCGGCGCTGAGGGAGCCGTGCGCCGCGATGGTGTGAAGAACACGGAGCCGGTCGACGCTGAGCATGTAAGCGATTCTAAGGTCTGGCTTAAGTAATAAGAAGTAGACCTAAGCCATCTGCTGACGGTAGAAACATCCCATGTCCGCTGTCTCCCCCGTATCCGCTCCAGTCGACGCCCCGCGCCGCCTGCTGTCGGACTGGCGCGCCAAGTTCGTCCTTCTCGCCCTGATCTGGGGCATGAGCTTCCTCCTCATCAAGATCGGAGCCGAAGCCCTCTCCCCCATGCAGATCGCCCTCGGGCGCATGATCACCGGGGCCGTCCCCCTGCTGGCGGTCCTGCTGGTGCGTGGCGGTCGCCTGCCGACCTCACCGCGGCTGTGGGGCCACATGTTCGTGGCGGCGCTGCTGCTCAACACGGTCCCCTTCACCCTGTTCGGGTACGCCGCGCAGCTCATCCCCTCCGCCCTCATGGGGATCGTCAACGCCTCGACACCGCTCTTCGGCGTGGTGTTCTCGATGATCCTGCTCTCCGACGAGCACCCCGACCGCGACCGGGTCATCGGCCTGGGAATCGGCTTCCTGGGCGTGCTCACCGTGTTCGGGGTGTGGAACTCCCTCGGTGAGGTGACCGTCAGCGACCGCGACGCCGTGCTCGGCATGCTGTTCGTCGTAGGAGCCACCGCCTGCTACGGGATCGGCACTCCTTACCTGCGCCGCTTCGTGGCGGGCAGCTCACACGGCGCCCTGGAGCTGAGCACCCTGCAACTACTCCTGGGCTCCGTCCCGCTGGCGCTGTTGGTCCCGGTGTTCACCGAGATGCCCACGGAACTCACGTGGCAGGTGGTGGTGTCGGTGAGCGCCCTGGGCGCCTTCGGCACCGGCATCGCCTACGTCCTCCAGTACGCGATCGTGCGGGAGGGCGGGGCGACCGTGGCGACCACTGTCACCTACGTGGCCCCGGTGGTGGCGATCACCGCCGGGATCGTGCTGATGGGTGAGACCCTGAGCTGGAACCAGCCGCTGGGCGCGCTGGTCATCATCCTGGGCGCCGCCCTGTGCCAGGGCGTGGTCCGCACCCGGTACGTCATCCCGCCCAAGCGGAGGGGATGACGGCTGCGGGCCCTCCACCGGCGACCGACCGGTTCAGTCCTCGCGCAGGACGTCGACGGCGGCGGTGAGGTCGTCCGGGTAAGGGCTGGAGAACTCCACCGGGCGGTGCTCGGTGGGGTGTTCGAAGCCCAGCCGTACCGCGTGCAGCCACTGGCGGCGCACACCCAGCCGTTCGGCCAGTGTCGGGTCGGCGCCGTAGAGCATGTCGCCCACGCACGGGTGCCGCAGCGCGGCCATGTGCACCCGGATCTGGTGGGTACGACCCGTCTCCAGCTTGATCTCCAGCAGGCTCGCGGCCCGGAAGGCCTCCTGCGTGTCGTAGTGCGTCACCGACGGGCGCCCGCCCGCGACCACGGCCCAGCGCCCGTCACCGGACGGGTGCCGGTCGATCGGCGCGTCCACGGTTCCCCGGAACGGATCCGGGTGTCCCTGGACGAGCGTGTGGTAGCGCTTGTCCACGGTGCGCTCCTTGAACGCCCGCTTGAGCACGCTGTAGGCGATCTCGCTCTTGGCGACCACCATCAGGCCGGTGGTGTTGGCGTCCAGCCGGTGCACGATGCCCTGGCGCTCGGCGGCGCCGCCGGTGGCCACCTGCACGCCGGAGGCCAGCAGCCCTTCCAGGACGGTGGCCCCGGTCCAGCCGACCGTGGGGTGGGCGACCACGCCGACCGGCTTGTCCACCACGATGATGTCGGCGTCCTCGTGAACGATCCGCATGCCCGGGACGGGGTCGGGGCGCGGAACGGGTGCGGTGGGCGGCGGCGGGAGGGTGATCTCCAGCCAGGATCCCGCCTGGACGCGGTCGGACTTGCCCGCCTCGGAACCTTCGACCAGTACGCTGCCGTCACCGATGAGCTCGGCGGCCCGGGTACGGGACAGGCCGAACATGCGGGCGATGGCCGAGTCGAGCCGGTCGCCCTCCAGGCCGTCAGGCACGGGCAGACTACGGATGTCACTCACTGGCTTCTCCCTCCACTCGTGTCGTCCCCACCGGGTTCCCCGGCGTCCCTGGCACCGTTGGCGTCCCCGCTCCCGCCGTCCTTCTTCCCGCGCTCGTCCACGACGACGCTGCCGTCCAGGTTGAGCCCCTTGAAGGTCAGCGCCACGACCAGGACCGCACCCACGACCACGCACGAGTCGGCGATGTTGAAGACCGGGAAGTTCCCCACGCTGATGAAGTCGACCACCGCGCCGTGGAAGGGGGCCGGGTCGCGGAAGAGGCGGTCCAGCAGGTTCCCGGCGGCGCCGCCCATCATCAGGCCGAGCGTCACCGCCCACCAGAGGCTGCGCACCCGTAGGCCCATGTAGCCAATGACGATGACCACGAGGCTGGCGATGCAGGTGAACACCCATGTGAAGTCGGTACCCATGGAGAAGGCGGCACCGGTGTTGAACACCAGGGTGAATTGAAGAAGGCTGCCGATGACGTCGAGCCTCTCGCCCTCGGAGAAGGCATCCAGGACCCACTCCTTGGTGAGGAGGTCGACGCCGATCGCGGCGAGCGCGACGATGAGCAGGAGAAGATACCTGCGCGGACGAACGCCGGCGTTGTCGGTCGTGGTCATGTTCCTGTCCCCGGAGGGCTCTACCTCAGTCAGCGACGCTCCTCGCGCTGTTCGCGGGTGACGCACAGGGTGGCGCGCGAAAGGCACGCAGACGTACCCTTCGCGACGGCCTGGCCGCTGACTCACAGACCCCGTAGGTTCCCGCGTCCGTCCGTTCGATCGCCCGCTCTCCCCTGGAAAGCAGGTCACGAGTATTGTAGGCCAACGCCGGATCGCATTCGCGCCTGAGACCTCGCCCTCCCCCTCGGGCGGACCGGTGCCCGTCCCCCGCGCCCCGGGCCATGGGGCTGTGCGCTGGGCCGTGCCGGAGAACCCGGGTGCTCCGCCGACACAGTCGACACTCCGTGGCGTTGCGCTCCCCTGCCGGTGACACCCGTCTCCCGCCCGGTGCGCCCCGGAAGTCAGTCGGCCCGTGTCAGTCCGCGGCCGCGAAACCGCCGTAATCCTGCGCCAGCGCAGACAGGTGGGACTCGTCGAACACCGCCGGGCCGCCGTGCGGCCCCGTGTGTACCTCGATCACCCAGTCCACGTCCTCGGCGTCGTCCTCGCCCGCGAGCATGTCCCGGTGCACCAGGCACGGCTCATACCCCTGCTCCGAGAGCTGTTCGGCCAGCTCGTCGGCGTCCTCGCGATCGGGCAGCGTCACCAGGACCGCGCCCCGAACACCCTCTACCACGACGGCCCCCTTCCTTGAACTGCGCGGCGGGTCCCCACCCGCTGCGTTATCCTGACTCCAGGTGTCGATGGGGACGAGTAGTGCTGGCCCCGACCGGACGGACACAGCTTAGAAGGACTGGTCCGGCCAAGCGACCCGGGGGTGGTGGAAGCCCGGGGGCACGACCAGCGCGAAGATCACCCCGGAGCCGCCGGAAGAACGGGCGCCCGCGCGTCGAGCGCCCCAGTAGAACCGGCACAGCGCAACGAAGAGGGATCCGTCGCCCGCGACCCAGCGGCGCGGCCGCGATCCAAGGAGGGTGGTACCGCGGGGCCGTGCGCCTCGTCCCTCCGTCAGGAACACCCCTGATGGAAAGGTACGACGGTGGCCAACGACCCCCGGCCCGAATCCCGCGCGCTGCCCCAGCTGCCCGCGCAGATCAACCTGCCCGCCATGGAGCGCGAGATCCTCGGCCGCTGGTCGAAGGAGGATGTCTTCCAGCGCTCGCTCGACCAGACCCGTGGCGGCCCCAACTGGGTCTTCTACGAAGGCCCGCCCACCGCGAACGGCCAGCCCGGCGTGCACCACGTCGAGGCCCGTGCCTTCAAGGACGTCTTCCCACGTTTTCGCACCATGCGCGGCTACCACGTGGACCGCAAGGCGGGCTGGGACTGCCACGGCCTGCCCGTCGAGGTCGCCGTGGAGAAGGAGCTGGGCCTGTCCGGCAAGAAGGACATCGAGTCCTTCGGCATCGCCGAGTTCAACGACCGCTGCCGCGAGTCCGTCCTGCGCAACGTGGACGCGTTCACCGCCATGACCGAGCGCATGGGCTACTGGGTGAACATGGACGACGCCTACCGCACCATGTCCCCGCAGTACGTGGAGTCGGTGTGGTGGGCGCTCAAGCAGATCTGGGACAGGGAACTGCTGGTCCGCGACTACCGGATCAGCCCCTACTGCCCGCGCTGCGGCACCACGCTCTCCGACCACGAGCTGGCCCAGGGCTATGAGACCGTCACCGACCCGTCGGTGTACGTGCGCTTCCCGGTGACCTCCGGCCCGCTGGCCTCGCCCGAGCACCCCACCTCGCTGCTGGTGTGGACGACCACCCCGTGGACGCTGGTGTCCAACACCGCCGTGGCCGTGCACCCGGAGGTGGAGTACGTGGTGGCGGCCAACGGAGATGAGCGCCTGCTCGTGGCGCGCCCGCTGTTCGAGAAGGTACTCGGTGAGGGCTGGGAGCTCACCGGCGAGAGCTTCGAGGGCGACGAGATGGAGCGCTGGACCTACGAGCGCCCCTTCGACCTGGTGCCCTTCGACGAGCCCGCCCACTACATCGTGCTCGCCGACTACGTCACGGTCGAGGACGGTACCGGCCTAGTCCACCAGTCGCCCGCCTTCGGTGGCGACGACATGCTGGTGTGCCGCGCCTACGGCCTGCCCGTGGTCAACCCTGTCCGCCCTGACGGCACCTTCGAGGCCGACCTGCCCCTGGTGGGCGGGGAGTTCTTCAAGAAGGCCGACAAGACCCTGGTGCGCGACCTCAAGGACCGCGGCCTGCTCTTTCGCCACCTGGACTACGAGCACTCCTACCCGCACTGCTGGCGCTGCCACACGGCGCTGCTGTACTACGCGGTCCCGTCCTGGTACATCCGCACCACCGCGGTCAAGGACGAGCTCCTCGAACAGAACCAGGCCACCAACTGGGTGCCGGAGAACGTCAAGGAGGGCCGCTTCGGCGAGTGGCTGCGCGGCAACGTCGACTGGGCGCTGTCCCGCAACCGCTACTGGGGCACCCCGTTGCCGGTCTGGGAGTTCCCAGACGGCCGCCAGATCTGTGTGGGCTCCCTGGAGGAGCTGGGACGACTCAGCGGGCAGGACCTGTCGGCCCTGGACCCGCACCGGCCCTACGTCGACGACATCGTCATCCCCGACCCGGACGCCGACCCCTCCCTGCCCGAGGAGGAGCGGGTGGCCCGCCGCGTCCCCGAGGTCATCGACGCCTGGTTCGACTCCGGATCCATGCCCTTCGCCCAGTGGGGCGCCCCGCACCAGAACGAGGAGACCTTCCGGGACAACTTCCCGGCGCAGTACATCTCCGAGGCCATCGACCAGACCCGTGGCTGGTTCTACTCGCTGCTGGCGGTGAACACCCTGGTGTTCGGCCGCAACTCCTTCGAGAACGTGGTCGTGCTCGGCCACATCCTCGCCGAGGACGGCCGCAAGATGAGCAAGCACCTGGGCAACGTCATGGAGCCGATCACGGTGATGGACCAGCACGGCGCCGACGCGCTGCGCTGGTTCATGCTGGCCAGCGGCTCGCCGTGGACCGCCCGCCGGGTGGGCCACGCCGCTCTGGAGGAGATCGTCCGCAAGGTGCTGCTGACCTACTACAGCACCGTGTCCTTCTTCACCCTGTACGCGAACGCCGGTGAGGGCTGGGACCACTCCAAGCTGGCCGCGGCCCCCGAGCCGCAGGACCGGCCGCTCCTGGACCGGTGGCTGCTTTCGGAGCTGAACGAGGTCGTCCGGGACGTCACCGAGGCGCTGGACTCCTTCGACACCACCACGGCCGGTCGCCGGCTGACCGCGTTCGTGGACGACGTGTCCAACTGGTACGTGCGCCGCTCCCGTCGCCGGTTCTGGGGAGGAGCCGGCACCCCCGAGGGCGCGGCGGCCTTCGCGACGCTGTTCGAGGCCCTGGAGACCGTCACGCTGCTGATGGCGCCGATCGTGCCGTTCCTGACCGACCACGTGTGGGCGGCGCTGCGCCGACCGGGCGCGCCGGAGTCGGTGCACCTGGCCCCGTGGCCGGAGGTACGCGAGGACCTCATCGCTCCGGATCTGTCCGGCAACATGGCGCTGACCCGCCGCCTGGTGGAGCTGGGCCGCTCGGCCCGGGTGGACTCGGCGGTGCGCACCCGCCAGCCGCTGGCTCGCGCCCTGGTGGGCGCCTCGGGCTTCGCCGACCTCCCGGAACAGCTGCGCGGCCAGATCGCGGACGAGCTGAACGTGACCGCGCTGGACTCGCTGTCCTCGGTGGGCGGCGACCTGGTGGACTACATCGTGAAGCCGAACTTCCGCGCGTTGGGCAAGCGGTTCGCCAAGCGCACGCCGCTGGTGGCCAAGGCCATCCAGACCGCAGACCCGGCCACCCTGGTACGGCAGGTGCGCGAGACCGGCTGGACCCGGGTGCACGTGGAGGACGAGCCGGTGGAGGTCAGCTCCGACGAACTGCTGGTGACCGAACAGCCCCGCGAGGGCTGGGCGGTGGCGTCCGAGTCCAGCGAGACCGTGGCCCTGGACCTGGAGCTCACTCCGGAGCTGCGCCGCGCCGGTCTGGCCCGCGAGATGGTCCGGATGCTCCAGGACGCCCGCAAGAAGAGCGGGCTGGACGTGTCGGACCGCATCGAGGTGTGGTGGTCGGCCACGGACGAGGTCACCGAGCTGGCGCTTGACGAGCACGGCCGGGCGATCGCCGCCGAGGTCCTGGCCGACGTGTTCGTACCCGGTGGCCCGGCCAAGGACCTGCACACCGTCTCCTCGGAGGAGTTCGGTGTGTCCTTCGGGTTCCGCAAGGCCTGACCAGGCCCGAAGAACGTGGACGGGCGCCGCTCCGGAAGGGAGTGGCGCCCGCTCGCGTATGTGCGTGGAGGGCTCAGCGGCCGTCGTCGGCGGAGCCGCTGCCAGGGTCGTGCTCCGGGGCGGCGGCGCGGGTCATGGCGGAGTCGGCCTCACCGCCCGCCTCCTCGGAGCCGCCCCGCTCCCCGCGGCCGAACTCCGCCGTGGTTTCGGGGACCTCGTCCTCCCCCGCCGTATCAGCCGAAGGGCTGACGGGGACACGGTAGCTGAAGGAGGCGGAGGGCTCGGCGCCCCCGTTGTCGGACGACGGCTCGTCCCCCTCCTCGGCGTCCTCGGCCTCGGAGGTACCGGTGCTGGCCTCGGTACCGGCGTCCTCAGCGGTAACGTGGCCGGTCACCGGATCCGGGTCCCCGGTGACGGCTGCGAAGACGGTGGTCTCCGGACCGTCCGCGTCATCAGCGCCGTCGGCGGCGTCGGCCTCGGCGCTCTCCTCGGCCGGCTCGCCCTCCGCCCGGTCCTCGCGCTGGGGAGCACCGCCGGAGGAGGCACCGCCTTCCTCCCACTCTCCGTCGGCCGTTTCCCGCTCCGTCTCCTCCGTCCGGTCCTCGGAACCGTCGGCGGAGGGCTCCTCGAAGCCGTCCTCCCGCACCGCGTCCTCCGAGGAACGCCCCGGAACGCTGTAGGAGAAGGGCTCAGCGGAGGCAGCCGGGGCCTTCGGCTCCTCCTCGGACCCGGAACCCTCCCCGGCGTACTCGTCCTCCGTCCGGTCCTCACGCGGGGGAACGCTGTGGGAGAGGGGGGCGGTCTCCTGCGGCTCGGTCTCCTCCGGCTCGGCAGCGGACTCGTCCGCTTCGGTCCGGTCCTCGGAAGCGTCGGTGGAGGGCTCCTCGAGACCGTCCTCCCGCACCGCGTCCTCCGGGGAACGCCCCGGAACGCTGTAGGAGAAGGGGGGTGTGTACGGGGTGGTGTGCCCATCGGACCCGGGCTCGCTCTCCGCGGCCGTGTCGGACGTCCGCTCCTCGACCCTCGGAGCGGGAACCGGCCAGCCGCCTTCGGCCGGGGTCTTCCAGCGGGAGGGCTCCTCCTCGGCCGGGACGGGGCCGGGCGTCGCCGCGTCCGGTTCCGACCAGTCGTGGGCCGTGGGAGTCTGCCAGCGGGGGACGTCGTACTCCGGTTCCTCGTGACCGGGATCCTCCGGCGCCGGGGCCGGCCAGGAGGGCTCCTCCGGAACGGGAAATTCCCGCACCGGCCCGGAGACCGGTGCGGGTACGCGCCCGGAGTGCTCCGGCTCCACGTGTGCGCCTGGGACCGCCGCGGAGGCGGTCGGGACGTGGACGGACGCCTTCCCCAAACCGTCCGTCCCAGAACGATCCCGTCGGTCCCCGCCAGGCCTTCCCTGGACGAGTGCCCCCAGCAGTAGGAGGGCGCTGACGCCTGCCAGTCCCAGTGCGACGTACACCAGGACGGTTTCGGCGAGAACCAGGGCAGCCGCGATGACGGCGATGGCCGCCAGCACCGCCACGGCCGCGAGGATGCTAAGGATCACGGGTCGACCAGGGCCTTTACACGTGTTGTACCGGAGTCTTCAGTTGTTCGGGATACCGCCGGATCGTCAGCGACGCTCGTGCGGAGCCTCGCCCGGGTGGAATCCACCGTGCTGGGCGGGCTCGGGCTGCCCGAACGGGTTGCCTGAGGGGCCGTGCTGGAGAGCGGGCGTTCCGCCGGTCTGCGGAGCCATCGTCTGGAAGCCGCCCGTGGTGTTCGGGTTCGGGTTCTGGCTCGGGCCAGGGGTCGGGCCCGCGTTCGGCTCCGCCGGCTTGTTCTCCTCGTTGAGCTCGCGCAGCTGACGCTCGAAGTAGTCCTTCAGGCGGCTGCGGTACTCGCGCTCGAATCCCTTGAGAACGTTGACCTTGTGCTCCAGCTCCTCGCGCTGCTGGACGAGGCTGCCCATGACCTGACGGTGACGCTCCTGGGCGTCCCTGTCCAGGTTCTCCGAACGGGCGCGGGCCTCACCGATGATCTGGTCGGCCTGCTGGCGAGCCTTGCCGAGGATGTCCTCGGACTCGTGGCGGGCGCGGCCGAGGGTCTCGTCGGCCTCGCGGCGCGCGTCGGAGATCGCCTGGTCGGCGGTCTGCTGAGCGAGGGCCAGGACGCGGGCGGCCGTGTCCATGTTCTCCTCGCCGCCCATGGCCAGGTTCGCGCCGGTCATCGGCATCTGCTGCTGGGCCGGGGGCTGCGGCTCCACGGCCTGCGGCGGCTGGACCGGCTCCGGGCGCACCTGCTCGTGCTGCTCCGGGGCCTGAGCCGGGGCCTGCTCCTGGAAGTCCTGCATACCGGCGTTGGGTACCTTGCCCCGCAGGCACTCGGCCAGCTTGCCGCGCAGTTCCTCGTTCTCCTGGATCAGCCGGTCGAGCTCGGACTCGACCTCGTCAAGGAAGGCATCGACCTCTTCCTCGTCGTATCCCGGTCGGAGCCGGGTCGTACTGAACTGCTTGTTCCGCACATCGGCGGGTGTTAGCGGCATCTTCGTCTCCTTGGCGCGCTTGGAGTCTGTCCGTAGGGACGCTACCTGATCGTGACCTTACGGCAATCCGGATCATGACCAAGACCACATAGCGGAATCCGGGGCGGTTGCTCCCCTTCTCCGTTTCCCTACCTACTGAGCAAAGGGGCTGAGCAGACCGATCAAGATGTACACCCCGATGAAGAGGACCAAGACGCTCAGATCGAGTGCGATGCTCCCCAGGCGTACCGGCTTGATGAACCTGCGCAGGAACCTCAGCGGCGGGTCGGTGATCGTGTACACGATCTCGGCGATCACGAGCACGAACCCCGTGGGGCGCCATGTTCTGGAGAAGGACTGCACCATCTCCAGGATCACCCGCGCCAACAGCACGAAAATGAAGAGCTGTAGCAGGAGGATCAGCACGGACAGGACGATACTCACGGTCGTTCCTCGACCCAATCTCTGGACAAATGTGATGTTCTAGCTCTGATTGAAGAACCCTCGCTCGGCGATCCGCGCCTTGTCCTCGGCGGTCACCTCGACATTGGCCGGGGACAGCAGGAACACCTTGTTGGTGACGCGTTCGATACTGCCATGCAGACCGAAGATCAGACCAGCCGCGAAGTCGACCAGACGCTTGGCGTCGCTGTCGACCATCTCGGTCAGGTTCATGATCACCGGCGTGCCCTCCCGGAAGTGCTCTCCGATGGTACGCGCCTCGTTGTATGTGCGGGGATGGAGTGTGGTGATCCGAGCGAGGTCGGCGGTGGAGGCGGTCGCGGTCATGCCACCGCGTCGTTCACCTGTACCCAGGTAGCCGCCGGTGTCCGTCACTGCGTCGCCTCGTGCTTCCTCGCCGGGTGGGGTGGCAGCGTCACGGTCGCGCTGCTCGTCCACTCCCTCGTCGAAATCGTCGAACTCATCATATTCGTCCGCATAGCGGTGATCGTAACGGTCGTCCTCCACGAGGCCGAGGTAGACCGCCATCTTGCGCATCGCGCCGGCCATCTCATGTCCTCCGTCGTCCCCGCGGCCTTCACCGCAGCCGACTCCTCCGTACTGACCCGTCCAACCCCGCGTTCCAGGGATCGGGTGCCCATTCGGGCGAACTCCACAGACGGGTTCCAAGGTCTATGTGGGGACATTACCCCACGATCGGTTCCCGGTTGCCGAGCAACGCCGTACCGAGTCGCAGGTGTGTCGCGCCTCGCTCGATCGCCGCTTCGAGATCCCCGCTCATGCCCGCGGAGATCACCGTCGCCAGAGGATAGCGATCCCGGACCCGGCTGGCGAGCGTATAAAGCCGTGCGAACGCCATCGAGGGATCGCCCTCACGGGGAGCAACCGCCATCACACCGCCGAGGGTGAGCGCCTCGTGCTCGTCGATCCGCGCGGCGAGTTCGAGCGTGTCACCGGGGTCGACACCCCCGCGCGGGCCGATCTCTCCCGCACGCGAGTCCTCGTCGAGGTTGACCTGGATCAGACAGGTGAGGCGCCGGTCGGCCGCGGCGGCGCGCTCACCCAGCGCCCGGGCCAGCTTGGCGCGGTCCACCGAGTGCACGACGTCGGCGTAGGAGGCCACCGACCGGGCCTTGTTGGTCTGCAACTGGCCGACGAAGTGCCAGGCCAGATCGAGGTCAGCGGTCTCGGCGGCCTTGGGGGCGGCCTCCTGGTCGCGGTTCTCCCCCACGTCGGTGACTCCGAGTGAGGCGAGAATCCGCACATCGGACGCCGGGTAGGTCTTGGTGACGGCGACCAACGACACCTCGTCGGGGCTCCGGTCGGCCTTGGCACAGGCCGCATCGATCCTGTCCCGCACCGCGTCGAGATTGGCGCGGACCTGCTCGACGCGAGCGGGGTCTGCGTGTGTCACGGTGTTCCTTCCCTGGGACGGATCCCACGACTGTTATCTTCCGCACCTTCGTGCCTACTACACAATGCCGCTGACCACCATCCTGGTCTGCCGCGGCGCGGAGCCTCGTGGCCCCGCCCGACCGGTACCGCGCGAGGTCCGGGTCCACCGGGTGACAGGAAGCACCCGGTGGACCCGGTGAGCTCTCGGAACACATCCTGGCGGTCCGGTACGACAGTCAGACCCGCCAGACAAAGGATGCGAACCTTCCGGTCGGCGCGTCCCGGCGGTGGGAGAACAGCTCCGGGCTCTCCAGGGTGCAGCGGCCGTCGGAGCGGATGTCGGTGACGCCCGTCCGGCGCAGCTGGGCGGTGACGGCGGCGTGCATGTCCACTCCGGCGGTGCCCTTCCGGGTGGTGCAGGACGCCTCGGGGACCTCGCGTGCGGTCTCGTCCCTCAGCTGCCGCGGCACCTCGTAGCACTCGCCGCAGATGGCCGGTCCGAGGAGGACGGTGATCCGGTCGGCGCGGGCGCCTTGGCCGACCATGACCGCGACCAGGTTGGCGGCGACCCCGTGGGCGGTGCCGAGCCGTCCGGAGTGGGCGGCGCCTTGCACTCCCGCCTCAGAGTCGACGGCCAGGACCGGCAGGCAGTCGGCGGCCAGCGAGGCCAGGACCAGGTCGGAGCGGGTGGTGACCACGCCGTCGCAGGTACCCGCACCGCCGGGTTCGGTCGCCACGAGGACGTCGGCGCTGTGCACCTGGTTCATCCACACGACCCGGTCGACGTCGAACCCCAGGTCCTGTGCGGCGGTCTTGCGATTGGCGAGCACGGCCTCCCGCTCGTCCCCCGAGCCCGATCCCAGGTTGAGCGAGTCGTAGGGCGGGGCGCTCACCCCTCCGCGCCGCTCGGTGACGCAGGCACGGAACCCGCGTCCCAGGTCGATGACGTTGCCCATCCGTTCGAGTCCTCCCGCTCCTCAAGGAGGGGGACCCCGGTCCGCGCCGTGGACCACGGGATCCGGCGCGGTGGCCGCTGATTCGGTCGGGTCCGGACACAGGCTCTGAGGAAAGAAGAAAAGTGGCCGGTTCCGGCCCCACCGTCCCCTCGGCCCAGGACCTTACCACTGACGCCACGAACGGCCCCGGCCCGGTTGTCCCCGGTGGCCGACCGGCACCCTGGACACCGATGGCCCGGCCGGGAACGCACCGCCTCCTGGGAGGAAGGGCCTTCACCGGTCGGGCCCCGCACCCGGGCCGGAGATCCCGGGTAAGGCGGTTACTTCAGGAACTCCGGCACGTCCAGGTCGTCGGGGTCGTCGAAGATGACCCTGCGCCGGGGCGTGGGTGCCTCCCCGCGCCGCTCGGCGGTGGAGTCCGCGACGGCGTGGATACGACTGCCCTGGCCGTCCTCACGCGTGTGCGGCTCCTCCTGGGCGACCTGCGGCTCCTCTACCCAGGAGGACTCGGTGGAGGCCGTCTCCGCCGTGAAGGCGGCCGTACCGTGGGCCGGGGTCCGTGTGACCGGATCCGACTCCCGCGGCGCGTGCTGCTCCCGCGGAGCGGGCTCAGCCTCGACCGGCTGCTGCTGCACCGGCTGCTGCTGCACCGGCTGCTGCTGCACCGGCTGCTGCTGCACCGGCTGCTGCTGCACCGGCTGCTGCTCGACCGGCTGCTGCCGCACGGGCTGCTGGACCGGCCGTGTCTGCGGACGGGCCGCCTCCGGGGCAGGCCCGGCCGGACGGTTCTGCGTGGTCCACGACGTGCTGTTGGCCGACGTCCCGCTCGCGTCCGCGGTGGCGGGCGCCGCCGAAGCGGACGACTCCTCCTTGCCGGACGTGATGCCCGTCTTGGGGACGACGGCCTCAGGAGGGTCCACCGGCTGGTGCTCCCTCACCACCGAACCCGTGACCTCCGGCTCGTCGAAACCAGCCGCTATAACGGTGACCCGGACCTCGTCGCCCAAGGCGTCGTCGATGACGGCGCCGAAGATGATGTTGGCCTCGGGGGCCGCCGAGTTCGCGACGAGCTGTGCCGCCTCGTTGATCTCGAACAGTCCCAGGTCGGAGCCGCCCTGGATGGACAGCAACACACCGTGGGCGCCGTCGATGCTCGCCTCCAGCAGTGGCGAGGAGATCGCCATCTCCGCCGCGGCGACCGCCCGGTCGTCCCCGCGCGCGGAGCCGATGCCCATGAGTGCCGACCCCGCCCCGGACATGACCGACTTGACGTCGGCGAAGTCCAGGTTGATCAGGCCCGGCGTGGTGATCAGGTCGGTGATGCCCTGCACACCGGAAAGCAGGACCTGGTCGGCGGCCTTGAAGGCGTCCAGCACGCTGACCTGACGGTCGGAGATGGACAGCAGCCGGTCGTTGGGGATCACGATGAGCGTGTCGACCTCCTCGCGGAGCATCGCGATCCCCGACTCGGCCTGGGTGGCACGCCGCTTGCCCTCGAAGCCGAAGGGGCGGGTGACCACACCGATGGTGAGGGCGCCCAGGGAGCGGGCTATGTTGGCCACGACGGGGGCGCCGCCCGTGCCGGTGCCCCCGCCCTCACCTGCGGTAACGAAGACCATGTCGGCCCCCTTGAGGACCTCCTCGATCTCCTCCCGGTGGTCCTCGGCGGCCCTGCGGCCGACATCGGGGTTGGCTCCGGCGCCCAGGCCACGGGTGAGTTCGCGGCCGACGTCGAGCTTGACGTCAGCGTCACTCATCAACAGCGCCTGGGCGTCAGTATTGATGGCGATGAACTCGACGCCTTTGAGCCCCTCTTCGATCATTCGGTTGACGGCGTTGACACCGCCGCCGCCGATGCCGACGACTTTGATGACCGCGAGGTAGTTCTGCGGTGCTGCCACGACGAGGGGCCTTTCCGCTCGCATACGCCGTTCCGCCTCCGCCTCCGGTGGCTGTGCGCCACCGGATACGCCGCCGGACCGGCATCCGGTTCTACAGTGTGCGTTTCGGGTTCTCCGACGGGACGTGCGCGACGCCGTGGTCGGGGACCCTGGGCCGCCGGTTCCGTCTCCCCCTGCCCGGCGAGGACCAGTACGGTCCGCCGCGAAACGGGATGGAACGGTTCCTGCGTACCCGAAAAGCGTGTTTTGCTGCTTTGTTGACGTTGGTTGTGCTTCCCGACAGTAAGCGGACCGCCGACCACGGGCAACCGATGACGAGATCAGCCTAACGTCGTATAACACGAGGAAGCGATGTGCGCACCCGGCGCGTCGCGTCTGGAATGTCCGCGCGGACCGCTCCGAACCTGGTCACCCGTGACCTGGATCGGCATACGCCGGGCCGTGAATCGGTTCTGCCTGGCACGCCTCTTCCTTTTCCTGGACCTGGTACCCGCTTCACTCAACGATGGCGAGATCAGGGGTCGCCACGTCGTAGACACGGCCCTCCTTCGGCGGGTGCTCGCGCATCAGCACCTCCAGGACGGCGCTCTTGTCGGCCGTGTCCTCGGGCGAACCCCACTCGACGAGGGAACCGTCGGTGAGCTCGATGGTGATCGCGTCCGGCTCGGTGGCGTCGATGAGCCGAATCCTGGCTATGAGGGAGTCCGGTGCCTGGCCGACGATGTCCGCGGCGGCGCGGACGGCACCGCTGCCCTCGATCTCCCCGGTGACCCGGACCAGCGGATGGGTGTCGGGGCGGTTCTCGGAGTCCTCGATACGTACGCCGTCGCCGTCCACGAGCCGGTACTCCTCCCCCACCCGCACGGCCAGCAGGGGTTGGCGTTCGACCACTTCGACCTTCAGGGTCGCGGGCCAGCCGCGCGTGACCTCCGCCGACTCCACCAGGGTCAGGGACTCGGCGCGCTGACTGCTCCGGTCGAGGTCGACCCGGAGCAGCGGCGTGCCGGTGGTCACGTTCACGGCCTCGATCACCTCCCCGGCCGGAACCCGTTCCGTGCCGGCGACCGCGACGTCGCGGACCACGAGCAGCCGGGACCCGAGCAGGATCCAGATGACCACGCATACCAGGGCGACCACCAGCAACGCCACGAAGGCGGACTTCCAGGGGTCGGACCCCCTGTTCGGCACGGCCTTCCCGGCGGTCCGGTCCCGCTCCGCGTCCACCTGTGCCCTCCCTACTGCGCTCGTTCCGGCCCGTGCTCCCCGCGCCCCGGTCCGGGGCGGCCCCGTCGTGCGGGACGGCCTCCGTTCCCGGAGGCCGGTGCGTGAGGATAGCGGTACGGCCCCGCGGTCAGCCCTGGGCCTCGTCGGCCGCCTCGGCGACGGCGTCCACGATGCGCGGCCCCAGATCGGTGACGTCGCCCGCGCCCATGGTGAGCACGATGTCGCCGGAGCGGACCAGCCCGGCCACCCGGCGCACGACCTCGTCCCGGCCAGGCACGTACCGCACGCGGTCGTGGGCCACACGTGAGGTGATCAGCTCACCGGTGACCCCGGGCTCGGGGTCCTCCCGGGCGGCGTAGACCTCCATCACCACGACCTCGTCTGCCAGGCCCAGCGCGGCCGCGAACTCCTCGGCGAAGATGCGGGTGCGGCTGTACAGGTGCGGCTGGAACAGGGCCACGACGCGGCCCTCATGGTGTTCCCGGCCCGCCTCGCGCGCCTCTTCGGCGAAGGACTCCAGAGCCGCCCGGGTGGCGTGCAGGTCGGCCTCGATCTCGGTGGGGTGGTGGGCGTAGCTGTCGTAGACAGCCACGCCTCCGGCCTCCCCCTTGAGCTCGAAGCGGCGGGCGGCACCGGCGAAGTCGGCGATGCCCTCCACCGCCACGTCCAGGTCGTGGCCCAGTTCGTCGGCGACGGCGATCGCGGCGGCCGCGTTGAGCACGTTGTGCCGGCCCGGGACGGCGAGCTGGCCGTCGACGGGCTCGCCGTCCGTGGTCCGGATGGTGAATTCGGTGGTGAAGCCGCGTGCGCGCACCCGGGTGATCCGGTAGTCGGCGTCCTCGGCCTCGCCGTAGGTGAGGACCTTCTTCCCCCGCTCGCGGGCCGACTCGGCCACCCGACGGGCGCCCGGATCGTCCACACCCACGATCAGGGTGCGTTCGACGCGGTCGAGGAACGAGGAGAAGTTGGCGTGGATCTCCTCGATACCGCTGTAGTTGTCCAGGTGGTCGGCCTCGACGTTGGTGACCACGGCGATCTTCGGGGAGAGCATGAGGAAGGATCCGTCGCTCTCGTCGGCCTCCACCGCGATGACCTCGCCGATACCGGCGTCAGCGCCCAGACCGGTGGTGACCAGCTTGCCGCCGATCACGTAGCCGGGGTCGACGCCCAGGTGCTGGAGCACGACCGCGACCATGGAGGTGGTGGTGGTCTTGCCGTGGGTGCCGGAGACGGCGATGCCCTCACGGCCCAACAGCAGCGCGCCCAGGGCGGCGGCCCGGGGCAGCACGCGCAGGCCCCGGCGGCGTGCCTCGGCCAGTTCGGGGTTGTCCTCGCGGATGGCGGAGGAGACCACGAGGGTCTCGGCCGCGCCGAGGTTCTCGGCGGCGTGTCCCACGTGGATGTCGGCGCCCATCTCCTCCAGCGCACGCAGGGTGTCGCTGTCTCGAGCGTCACTGCCGGAGACCTCTACCCCGGACTGCAACAGCACGCGGGCGATGCCGGACATGCCCGCGCCGCCCAGGCCGATGAAGTGGGTACGTCCCAGCTTGTCGACGGGGACCGGTTCGGTCGGCCGTACCAGGCTCATCGGGTGTCCTTCCCATCGTCGAGGAAGGCCTCGTCGCCGTCGTCGTCGGGCACCGGCATGTCGGGGGTGGGCTTGTCGCCGCGGGCGATGGCCATGACCTCCTGGGCCAGCGCCGCGTCGGCGTCGCGGCGGCCCATCCGAGCGGCCGCCTCGGACATGGTCACGACCTGGTCGGTGTCGGTCAGCACCGGGATGAGCTGGTTCACGATCCACTCAACGGAGATGTCGGCGTTGTCGACCATCAGGCCGCCGCCCGCCTGGACGATGGGCTCGGCGTTCAGGGCCTGCTCGCCGTTGCCGATGGCCAAAGGCACGAAGGCGCCGGGCAGTCCGACGGCGGTCAGTTCCGCGCAGGTCATCGCACCGGAGCGGCACATGGCCATGTCAGCGGCGGCGTAGGCCATGTCCATGCGGTCCACATAGGGCACGGCGACGTAGGGGATGCCCGCCTGGGTGAAGTCCTGGGGCTCCTCGGAGTTCTTGGGGCCCACGACGTGCAGGACCTGCACACCGCTGTCACGGAAGGCGTCGCGGGCGGCGAACGCGGTCTCGTTGACACGCTGGGCGCCCTGGGAGCCGCCGAAGATCAACAGGGTGGGCAGGTCGTGGCGCAGGCCGAAGTAGGCGCGCGCCTTGTCGCCCATGGCCAGCCGGTCGAGCGCGGTGATCTGCTGGCGCAGGGGGATGCCGATGAATCGGCCGTTGCGGATCTGGGTGTGGGGGTGCCCGGTGTACACGTGCGGGGTCATACGCGCGCCCAGCCGGTTGGCCAGGCCCGGCAGGGGGTTGGCCTCGTGTACGACGATGGGGATGCGCCTGCGCCGCGCGGCCAGGTAGCCGGGGGTGGCCACGTAGCCGCCGAAGCCGACGATGACGTCGGCCTGCAACCGGTCCAGCTGCTCGCCCGCCGCGCTGAGCGCGCCCGCGAGCTTGCCCGGCACGGTGAGCAGCTGGGGGGTGATCTTACGCGGCAGGGGAACGGCCGGGATCAGTCCCAGCTCGTAACCGCGCATGGGCACCAGCCGGGTCTCCAGACCCCGCTCGGTTCCCAGGCAGAGGATCTCCGTACTGGGATCGATGCGCCGCAGCGCGTCCGCAAGGGAGAGTGCGGGCTCGATATGCCCGGCCGTGCCGCCTCCGGCGAGGGCTACCCTCATCGTCGCCGATTCCTCCTTGGCCGGTCACCCGCCGGGACCGGTCCGTTCCTGTGCTTGGATGTCGTCCCGCCACCGCGGGGGCCCCGCGTACGTGGGCCGCGTGCTGTGGTGGCGCGCCTGGAGGACGAGGCGTCGCCGCGGTTGTTCACCGATGCGGCGACATTCTCCAGGCCCAGCCAGCTTAGAGCCCTTTGCGCACGACTGGGACCCCGAGCCTCCAGGGCCTTCTGCGCCTGGGGCTCGGCCTTGGCCAGCGCAAGGAGCACTCCGAGGGCCACCATGGTGGTGATCAGCGACGACCCCCCGTAGGAGACCAGGGGCAGCGGGACGCCTGTGACGGGCAGCAGCCCGATGACGGCGCCCACGTTGACCATGGTCTGCCCCAGGATCCAGGTGACGATGGCGAAGGCGGCCAGGCGTGGGAAGGGCGCCCTGACGCGAAAGGCCACACGCAGCCCGGCGTAGCCCAGCACGCCGAACAGGGCGAGCACGAGCAGAGTACCGAGCAGGCCGAACTCCTCACCGATGATGGCGAAGACGAAGTCGGACTCGGCGAAGGGCAGGAAACCCCACTTCTCCCGGCTGGCGCCGATGCCCAAGCCGAGGAATCCGCCGGTGCCCAGCGCGTAGAGCCCGTGCAGGGACTGCATGTTGGCGCCCAGCGGGTCGGCCTCGGGGTCCAGGAAGCTGGTGACTCGCGCCATGCGGTAGGGCTCGATCGCGATGGCGATGGCGGCCAGGGTCAGGACCAGGCCGAACATGGCCACGAAGAGTTTGCCCGGTGCTCCGACCACCCACAGCAGGCCCAGGAAGGTGATCAGGAACACCAGGGCCGTGGACAGGTTGGAGCCCAGCAGCACCAGTAGGACCAGAAGGCCGCAGCCGGGCAGCAGCGGGATGAGCAGGTGCCGCCACTCGGTGAGCTCTCGCAGCTCGTCCTTGCGGGCCAGGATGTTGGCGCCCCACAGGGCGAAGGCGAGCTTGGCGGGTTCGGAGGGCTGCACGACCAGGCCGCCGATGTCCAGCCAGCGGGTGGCGCCGTTGACCTCCTCGCCCTGGAAGACGGTGAGCAGCAGCAGCGCCGCCGACAGGATCATCGCCGGGTAGCCGACCAGCCGGAAGAGATGCTGGGGCAGGTGGGAGGCCAGGATCATCAGGGGCAGACCGATGACGGCCGAGACCAGCTGCTTCTGGAACGTGGAGAAGGCCGACCCGGTCTCGGTGATGGAGTCGACCATCGTGGACGAGAGCACCATGACCAGGCCCAGGGCGATGAGCAGCGCCCCGGTACCCAGGATCAGGTAGTAGGAGGTGAGCGGCCGGTCCAGGGACCGCACCCATTCACGCCACAGGGCGCGCTCGCGCCCTCCCGCCGCTGCACGCCTCGTTGTCGCCGAACGTCCCTTGGGCCGGGCCATCCGGGGAACCGCCGTCGTCGCCGCCATCCACACCCTCCGCACGATCCAGCGCCTCAATACTGGCGTACGGGCGAGTAGGAGACCGTGGACATTTTCCGCGTGTTGGCCATCTTTGACCGCGGGAGGCGGTGGCGGAGGGCACAGCGGAAGCCACCCGCGCACGTTCGGTCACACACGGGTGGTATCGCGCTACTCAGAGAAGCCGGTGAACGGCCTCGACGAAGAGCCGTCCCCGCTCGGGGTAGTTGGTGAACATGTCCATGGAGGCGGCCGCCGGCGCCAACAGCACGGTGTCCCCCTCCTTCGCCAGGGAGGCGGCGGCGGAGACCACCGTGTCCATGACCGTGTGGCCCTCGGGAGCGTCAGCGGCGGGGCCCTCGAGCTCGATCACGGGTACCTCCGGCGCGTACTCGGTCAGGGCCTCACGCAGGCGTGCACGGTCAGCGCCGATCAGCACGGCCCCGCGCAGCCGGTCGGCGGCCATCGTCACCAGATCGTCGACCTCGGCCCCCTTGAGCAGGCCGCCCGCGACCCAGACCACGGAGGGATAGGCGCCCAGGGACGCGGCGGCGGCGTGTGGGTTGGTGGCCTTGGAGTCGTTGACGTAGTCGACGCTCCCCACCGTGGCCACGAAGGCGATGCGGTGCGGCTCGGGTTCGAAGGCGGCCAGGCCCGCCCGAACCGACGCGGGCGCCACGCCCACCGACCGGGCCAGCGCGGCGGCGGCCAGGGCGTTGGCGACGTTGTGCGGAGCGGCCGGGCGCACGTCGGCGAGCGTGGCCAGCTCCTCGGCGCTGCTGTGCGGCTCGGCGACGAAGGCCCGGTCCACCAGCAGGTCCTCGACCACACCGACCTCGCCCGCACGCGGGGTGTCGAGGCGAAAGCCCACCAGGGGCGTGTGCGGGTCGCCGTCCTCCTCAGCCAGGCGGGTGGACCAGGCGTCGGCGGTGTTGGCCACGCGGACGGTGCCGGGCGCGAACACCCGCCCCTTGGCACGGGCGTAGGGATCGAGGCCGCCGTGCCAGTCCAGGTGGTCGGAGGCGACGTTGAGCACGGCGGCGGCGTGCGGGCGCACGCTGGAGGACCAGTGCAGCTGGAAGCTGGACAGCTCCACTGCCAGGACGTCGTGGACACGGCCGTCGGCGTCGGGCAGCACGGCGTCGATGACGGGGGTGCCGACGTTGCCGACGGCCAGGGCGTCAAGGCCGTCGGCGCGGAGCATGGCCTCCAGCATCCGCACGGTGGTGGTCTTGCCGTTGGTGCCGGTGACGGCCAGCCACACCTGGTCGGCCGGCTTGAGCCGCCAGGCGAGTTCGACGTCTCCGATGACCTCGATACCGGCCTCGGCGGCCCGGACCAGCAGCGGGGAGTCCGGACGCCACCCGGGAGAGGTGACGATCAGGTCGCAGCCCTCGGGCAGCGGTGTCCCGCCCAGGATCACCTCGGCCCCGGCCTCCCGCAGTTCGGCGGCGACCGGGCGGACGGTGTCGTCGTCGCGGCCGTCGACGACGGTCACGCGGGCTCCGCGGGCCAGGAGCGCCCTGGCCACCGGGGGCCCGGAAACGCCCAGGCCGGCGACGCAGACCAGCCGCCCCTCCAGCTTGTCCTGGCCCGGAGCGGAGCCGCTCGGTGTGTCAGAAGCATGGTGAGCCATGTCTACCTCGGCATCCATTCCAGGTAGAAGAGCCCGATGGCGATCGCCACGAACAGGCCCTGGATGATCCAGAACCGGATCACGATGGTGGGTTCGGCCCAGCCCTTGAGCTCGAAGTGGTGCTGAAGCGGCGCCATGCGGAGCACGCGCTTGCCGGTGAGGCGGAAGGAGGTGATCTGGACCATCACCGACATGGTGATGATGACGAACAGGCCGCCGATGAACAGCAGCAGGAGCTGGGTGCGGGTGGTGATGGCCAGGCCCACGATCAGGCCGCCCAGGGCCAGGGAACCGGTGTCGCCCATGAAGATCTTGGCGGGCGGTGCGTTGAACCACAGGAAGGCGATGCAGGCGCCGAGCACGGCCGCGGCCACCACGGCCAGGTCCAGGGGGTCGCGGACCGTGTAGCAGCTGTCGGACAGATAGGACACGCAGGACTGCCGCAGCTGCCAGTTGCCGATGATGACGTAGGCGACCAGGGAAAGAATGGTGGCACCGGTGGCCAGGCCGTCCAGGCCGTCGGTGAGGTTGACGGCGTTGGAGAAGCCGACGATGAGGAACAGCGCCCAGATGACGAAGATGCCGATCATCAGCGGGGGGCCGAAGTCACGCAGGAAGGAGAGGCTGGGGGCGGCGGGGGTGTAGCCGTAGCCGTTGGGGAACATGGTGACGCCGTAGGAGAAGCCCACGCCGACGATGGCCTGCCCGACCATTTTGGCGCTGCTGCGCAGGCCCAGGCTGCGGCGCTTGTAGATCTTGATGAAGTCGTCGAGGAAGCCGACGCAGCCCATGCCCACGAACAGGAACATCACCAGCAGGCCGGAGGCGGTGGGCCCGGTGGCCGCGGGCTGCACCAGCCACAGCACCAGGTGGGAGCCGAAGTAGCCCACCACCGCGCCGAGGATGATGACGCCGCCGCCCATGGTGGGCGTGCCCTGCTTGGTCTTGTGGCCTTCGGGGCCGTCGTCGCGTACCTCCTGTCCGAACTTGAACCGGTACAGGAGCTTGATCAACGATGGCATCAGCGCCATGGAGACGATCAGCGAAAGCGCTGATGCGATGGAGATGCCGATCACTGGACATCACCCTCGGTCATGAGGTCGATAACCCTTTCGAGAGCTGCCACGCGCGATCCCTTCACAATGACGACGTCTCCTGTGCGCAACCGTTCGCGTAGCGCCGCAGCGGCCCCCGGGGCATCAGCCACTCGGACGCTCTCACCCTGCCACAGGCCCTTCCGGGCGGCGTTCTCCGCACCGGCGGCTATGCCCTCGGCCGCCTCTCCCACCACGATCAGATGGGCCACTCCCGTGCGGGCGGCCAGCTCGCCGATCCGCTCGTGTTCGACATGGCCGTCCTCGCCGAGCTCGGCCATGTGGGCGAGGACGGCGATGGAGCGGCGGTCCCGAGCGAGCGCTCCCAGGGTCGTCAGCGCCGCGCGCATGGACTCGGGGTTGGCGTTGTAGGCGTCGTTGACGAGGGTGGCACCAGCGTGCTCGGTAACCTCCATGCGCCACCGGCTGGCCGGGGTGGCGGCGCCCAGCGCCTCGGCGATCCCGGTGATGTCCATACCGAGTTCGTCGGCGACCGCCGCGGCGGCCAGCGCGTTGGAAACCTGGTGCGCACCGACGAGTGCCAGATCCACCCGGATCCGGCGCCCGTCCAGGTGGAGGGTGAAGGAGGGGGCTCCCGCCTCCCGCAGGACCACGTCGGTGGCGCGTACGTGCGCGTCCTCCGCCAGGCCGTAGGTGACCACGCGCGCCCTGGTGCGCGAGGCCATCGCGCTCACCCTCGGGTCGTCGGCGTTGAGGACGGCGACCCCTCCGGAGCCCTTGCCGTCGGAGCCCGGTGGAAGCGATTCGGCCAGCTCGCCCTTGGCCTTGGCGATGGTCTCCCGGTCGCCGAACTCGCCCATATGGGCGCTGCCGACGTTGAGGACCACGCCGATCCGGGGCGGGGCCACACGGCACAGGTGGGCGATGTGCCCGATGCCGCGGGCGGCGACCTCCAGGACCAGGTGACGGGTCCCGGTGCCGGCGCGGAGCACGGTGAGGGGGTGACCGATCTCGTTGTTGAACGAGCCTGTGGGGGCGATGGTCGGACCCATCCGCTCCACGACCTGCGCGATGAGGTCCTTGGTGGTGGTCTTTCCGGAAGAGCCGGTGACCGCGACGATCTCGGCCCTTTCGGCTGCGCGCTGGGGGTCGCTGAGTTCCAGGGCCGTGTACCGGGCGAGCCGGGCCAATGCCTCGATCACCCCGTCGTCCCCGCCCTCGACCAGCAGGTGAGGTGCGTCGACGGGACGGGAGACCAGGGCGGCCACCGCTCCGGCCTCGACCGCGGTATCGGTGAAGTCGTGTCCGTCGACGCGCTCACCGCCCAGGGCGGCGAAGAGCGCACCGGGCGCTACCTGCCGGGAGTCGATGACGACGGGGCCGTCGACGACGGCGTCGGGGCGCGCTGATCCGCCGATGGCGGCTTGGGTGATCTCAGCGATCCGATCGAGCGTGAGCGCGATCAAATCCACTCCTCATGTCAGGCCCGGTCCACGGCGCCACAGGGGCGGCTGGCCACCCGGCCGGAGTCAGGTCAGGGGATGGCACCGCGGAAGCCGTGCGTTGCCGCGCCGGGCCTCACCACGGTGTCGGCATGGGCCGCGTCGTGGACGCCACCGTGGGCGGCACGTTTCGGGCTGCGATTGCCGGACCTACCTTAGAACATATCGGGGAGTCCGGGGTCCTTCCAGAGCCCGTGTGCAGCAATATGTTCCGCTTCGTGACCGTCTGCGACCCCAGCGCCCGTGATTCGCGCGCTGGACACGGCCCGGACACGCGAAGGGGCGCGGACTGCGCCCGCGCCCCGCTTCCGGACAGAGCCGACCGGAGGCCCTGACGTGTTATCCCTCGTCAGGGACCCGATGGATGTCCTGGAGAGCGACACCCAGACGTTCGCGAGTGCTCATGCCGAGGTGTTCCTCGATCATCGCGCGCAGCACTTCCCGGTCGTCGAAGGGCAGCACCTCGCCCTTGACGTACTGACCGGTCTCATGGCCCTTGCCCGCGACGACCACCACATCGCCCGGGTGGGCGCGCTCGACGGCCAGGCGGATGGCCTCGGCCCGGTCGAACTCCACCGTGACGCAGGCACGCTGGTCCTCGGGGACCTTGGCGACCCCTTCGAGCATCGACGACGCGATGGTGAGGGGGTCCTCGGTACGCGGGTTGTCATTGGTGATGACGAGCTGGTCGGCCAGGCGCGCGGCGGCCTCACCCATGAGCGGGCGTTTGGCCCGGTCACGGTCGCCGCCACAGCCGACCACCATGGTCACGGCACCCTCGGTGGTGGCCCGCAGTGCGGTCAGGACCGCCTCGATGGCGCCGGGCTTGTGGGAGTAGTCGACGAGCGCGGTGAAGTCCTGGAAAGCGTGGGGGACGTCACGCGCCACGACCGGCTCCATGCGGCCCGGCACGCCGGGGGCGGCGGCCACCCCGGTGATCGCGGTCTCCAGCGGCAGGCCCGCCTCGACCAGGCCGACGATGGCGGCCATCGCGTTGGACACGTTGAAGGGGCCCGGCAGAGCGACGGAGGCGTCCGCTTCCATGCCGCCCGGACCGACGATGCGGAAGGTGCTGCCGGTGGCGCCCAGACGCACCTCCACGGCCCGCCAGTCGGCCTCCATGGCGGTGGCGGGGTCGGCGTCCGTGTAGCCCTCCACGGAGAAGGTGGTGACGGGGACGCTGCCGTCGGCCTGCACCATGTCCACGAGAGCGCGGCCGAACCGGTCGTCGGCGTTGATCACCGCGATGTCGCAGTACTCGGGGGTGAACAGACGGGCCTTGGCGTCGAAGTAGTCGCGCAGGTCGGAGTGGAAGTCCAGGTGGTCCTGCGACAGGTTGGTGAAGACCGCGACGTCATAGCGTGTGCCACCGACCCGCTCCAGGGCCAGGGCGTGGCTGGAGACCTCCATGGCGGCGGCGGTGACGCCCCGCTCGCGCATGAGGGCGAACAGGCCGTGCAGGTCGGTGGCCTCGGGGGTGGTGAGCGATGACACGACCCGCTCGTCGTCCACGCGCATCTCCACGGTGCCGACCAGGCCGGTGTGCATCCCGGCCTGGCGCAGACCGGACTCGACCAGGTAGGTGATGGTGGTCTTGCCGCTGGTACCGGTGGTGCCGATCAACAGCAGGTCCTGCGCGGGGTCCTTGAAGATCCAGGAGGCCGCCCTGCCGAGTGCGGCACGCGCGTCGGGGACCGCGATCACGGGCAGCCCGGTGGCGGCGGCCCTCTCCGCGCCGGCGGTGTCGGTGAGGATCGCGGCAGCGCCCGCGTCGGCCGCGCCCGCGGCGAAGTCGGCGCCGTGCGCGCGGGTCCCGGGCAACGCGGCGTACAGGTCGCCGGGTCCCACCTTCCGTGAGTCGTGGGTGATGCCCCGGACGTGGACTTCCCTGTCGGGCAGCTCGGGGGGACGGTCCGGGCCCAGGTCAGGGCGTAGGAGGGCGGCGTCCGGCCCGAGCAGCGCTGCGAGGGCGGACAGGGGACGAAGTGGCGTGTGTTCAGGTCGCATTACCGGTGGCACGTGTGGAGGTTAACCGTTGCGGACGACCGGTCGGTAATTTCCACGCTGCGTTCACCGCAGTTTCCGAACCGGGCGTTTCTCCCAGGTTACGCGGGCTGTGCCGGACCCGTCGATGAACAGCCGGTGGCGGCCGGTGCCGCCCTAGACTGGCAAGGTCTTCGTACGTGGAGGTTCGGCATGCTCAGAACCGCTCCCGGCGGACGTCCGCTGGTACTCGACGGCGGGCTGGCGACCCGCCTGGAGTCCTACGGCTGCGACCTGGGCGGCGGGCTCTGGTCGGCACGGCTGCTGGCCGAGGCTCCCGAAATGATCCGCCGGGCACACCGGGACTACTTCGATGCGGGCGCGGACGTGGCGGTCGCCGCCGGGTACCAGGCGAGCGTTCCGGCGTTCACCTCCCGGGGCGCCGGTGAGGCCGAGGCCCGCGCGCTGATCGCCCGATCGGTGGAGCTGGCGCGGGCCGAGCGTGACTCCTTCGGTTCGGGCCTGGTCGCGGCCGGGGTGGGCCCCTACGGGGCGGCTCTGGCGGACGGCTCGGAGTACACCGGTGACTACGACCTGGACGGGGACGGCCTGTACCTCTGGCACCGGGAGCGGTGGCGGGTGCTCGCCGACGCCGGGGCGGACCTGATCGCCTGCGAGACCATCCCGTCGATGCCCGAGGCGCTGGCCCTGGCCCGGCTGCTGGACGAGTCCCCCGGCGCCCGCGCGTGGATCAGCTTCTCCTGCCGGGACGGCGAACACGTCAACGACGGCACTCCCCTGCGCGAGGCCGCCGCCGCGCTCGCTCCGCTGTACGCCGCAGGTCGGCTGGTGGCGGTGGGCGTCAACTGCACCGCCCCCCGGCACGTTCCCGCACTGGTGCGCGCTGTCGCCGAAGCCGGTCTCCCCGCGGTGGCCTACCCCAACTCGGGCGAGACCTGGGACGCCGACCGGCAGCGCTGGACCGGTACGGGCGTGCCCGAGGAGTTCGGGCGGGCCGCCGTGGGCTGGTACGAGGCTGGAGCGGTGCTCGTGGGCGGGTGCTGCCGCACCGGCCCCGAGCACATCCGCTCCGTACGCGCCCACCTGGCACGCGCCGGAGGAGGCCCGGGGACGGCACTGCCCAAGAGCACTCCCTAGCCGGCCGCCTCGTCCTCGAACAGGCGGATGGCGGGCGGATCGGTCTCCGTCGGCGGAACCTTCAGCGACTTCAGGGCGAAGGACATGATGTCGTTGAACACCGGCCCGGCGGCCTCACCGCCGTAGTAGGTCTCCTGCGGGTTGTGCAGGACCACCTGGACCACGACCTGGGGGTCGTCGGCGGGCGCGAAACCGGCGAAGGTGGCCGTGTAGCCGCCGTCCTCGTAGTCCCCCGTCTCCGGGTTGATCCGGTTGGCGGTACCGGTCTTCCCGGCGACCCGGTACCCGTCGATGCGGGCCTCGGGCGCGGTGCCCTCGTCGCTGGTGACCGCCTCCAGCATCAGCGCGAGCTGCTCGGCGGTCTCCTCGCTGACCACACGCCGCTGCCCGGGCTTCTCCGCCGGGGTGAACCCGCCGTCGGTGTCCACGGTCCCGGCGACCACACGAGGATCCACCCGCACGCCGCCGTTGGCGATGGTGGAGTACACCGACGCCATCTGTGAGGCGTTCACCGACAGGCCGTGACCGATGGAGACCGACGGCAGCTGGGTGCCCCACCAGTCCTCGGGGTCGGTCAGCACGCCCGCCTCCTCACCGGGCAGCTGCAAACCGGTCGGCTGGCCGAGCCCGAAGTTCTTCATGTAGGAGTGCAGGACCCCGGCGCCCACCTGGTCGGCGATCTTGATGGTGCCGACGTTGCTGGACTGGGCCATGATGCCGTTGACCGTGAGGCGCTGGGTGCCGTGGTCGGCGGAGTTGCGGAAGGTACGGTCGTAGTACTCGATGCTGTAGGGCACGGTGTACACCGTCTCCGGGGTGGTGGCCCCCTCCTCCAGCGCCGCGCCCAGGGTGATGACCTTGTTGGTGCTGCCCGGTTCGAAGGTCTCGGCCACAGAGCCGTTGGCCCACTCCTCCGAACTGCTGGTGGAGATGTCGCTCTGGGAGAAGGTCGGATAGTCGGCCATGGCGAGGACCTCTCCGGTGCCGACCCGTTCCACGATGACGCTGCCCCCCTCGGCCTCCAGCTCCTCCGCCCTGTCGGCGAGGGTCTGGGCCGCGTACCACTGAATGTCCTGGTCCAGGGTCAGCCGCACGTCCTGGCCGGGCACGGGCTCCTGGGCCAGGCCGCCCGCCATGGGGATCTGGGTGCCGTCCATGCCCACCTCGACCCGGCGCTTTCCCGCCTCGCCGGCCAGGGTGCTGTCGAGGTAGCCCTCCAGCCCCTCCAGGCCGTGGCCCTCGGTGCCGACGAAGCCGACCAGGTCGGCGGCACCGGTCTCTTCGGGGTAGACGCGCTCGTAGTCGACCTCGGAGCCCAGCCCGGACAGGCCCAGGTCGCTCAGCTCCTCCCACTCGTCGGGCAGGATGTCGCGGGCGACCACCTCGTAGCGGCTGGAGTCGGCGTCCACCTTGGCCTCGACCTCGTCCTCCGCGATGTCGAAGCGGTCGGAGAGCTCGTCGATGAGCTGGGCACGCTCCTCCTCCTCGACCTCCTCGGGGTCGACGAAGACGGTGCGCACCTCCAGCGACAGCGCGAACGGCTTGCCGTTCGCATCGGTGATCTGGCCACGCAGGGTGGGGATGTCGATGGTCCGCAGGCGCGTGTTGGAGGCCGCCTCGGCGTAGTGGTCAGCCTCCAGGACCTGGATCTGCACCAGGCGACCGGCGAAGAGCAGCAGGATCACCAGGATCAGTGCTCCGCCGACCTTGATGCGCCCGCGCGGATCGCCCCGGCGGAAGGTGCGACGCAGCAGCGGCGGAGTCGGGGGCGGGGACGCTGGTCGGCGGCGGGCGCGGTCGCCGCCGCGCGCTTCGCGCGGCGACCGCCCCTGAGCACGTGCTGAGGAACGGGAGCGCGTGCCGTCGACGGGGCGTCGCGCCTCGCGCTGGGGGCGCTTACTGGGCCGAGAGCCCGATCGGTTGGTCGCACCGGGTCTGCGGGGGTCACGGGGGCGTCGGTCCCTGGGTGCGCTCACTCACCGCTCCCGGTGACCTCGCCGCTGTCGGGGTCCAGGAAGAGCGGGGCCTCGCCCTGTTCCATCCCCATCGCCTCGGCCTCCTCAGAGATGCGCTCGGAGGTCTCCAGGTGGGCGACGGTGCCGCGCAGCTGCTGTTCCGCGTAGGACATCTGCTGGTTCTGATCCTGGAGGTTGGCGATGGCGAAGGCCTCCTCGGCCACGACGCTGCGCAGCACGAGCAGGCTGATCAGGGCTCCACCGAGCAGGCAGAGGATGAGAAGGACGAAGGGGATACGCGGTGCTCGCGCCTGCGTGCCCGCCTTGGCGCGTGTGCGCTCCGCGGTTGGGCGCGCGGCGGAGCGCTTGGGGCGCGCGGGGGCCGCGACCCCCGCGGCGGCCCTCCTGCCGCGGGCGGGTGCGCGGCGCGTGTCCGTCCTCGTACTCATCTGCTCTCCCTACTGCCGCGGCGGCCGCACGCGTTCGGCCGCCCGGAGACGGGCCGACCTGGCGCGCGGGTTGTGTTCGTTCTCTTCATCCGTGGGGAGTTCGGCCCCCCTGGTGAGGAGCCGGAGTTCGGGCTGCCGGTCGGGAAGGGGGACGGGTAGGTCGGCGGGGGTGGTGTCGGTGGCCAGGGCGGCCAGGGCCCTCTTGGTCATCCTGTCCTCCAGGGAGTGGTAGGACAGCACGGCGACGCGCCCGCCCATGCCCAGGCGGGCGACGGCCGCGGGCAGGGTGCGTTCGAGGATGGACAGTTCGGCGTTGACCTCGATGCGAAGGCCCTGGAAGGTGCGCTTGGCGGGATGGCCCCCGGTGCGGCGGGTGGCCGCGGGGATGGCCTCGCGCACCAGCTCGGCCAGCGCGCGCGTGGACTCGATGGGCGCCTGGGCGCGCTGGCGCTCGATGGCCCTGGCCACGCGCGAGGCGAAGCGCTCCTCACCGTAGGAGCGCAGGACGCGGGTGAGTGCGGAGAACGAGTAGGTGTTGACCACGTCGGCCGCGGTGAGGGGCTGGGTGCGGTCCATCCGCATGTCCAGGGGCGCTTCGTGGGCGTAGGCGAAGCCGCGGTCGGTCTCGTCCAGCTGCGGCGAGGACACGCCGAGGTCGAGCAGGATCGCGTCGGCGTCGGCGGCGCCCGCCTCGTCCAGGGCGCGCGGGATGTCGGAGTAGACCGCGTGCACGAAATGGGTGCGGTCGGCGTAGGGGGCCAGGCGCCTGGCGCTGCGTTCCAGGGCGGTGGTGTCACGGTCGATACCGACCAGACGCATGTCGGGGCACGCCTTGAGCAGTGCCTCGGAGTGGCCGCCCAGCCCCAGGGTCCCGTCGACGAACACGGCGCCGGGCCTGCTGAGGGCCGGAGCGAGCAGTTTCACGATCCGGTCGAGCATGACGGGCATGTGCAGGGGGTCGAGCCCGGCGCGAGCCGCCGCGACGCGCGCCTCGACGTCCTGTTCCCCGTCCACGCGGACGCCGTCGTCCCCTGACCGCCTGTGCTGCCGGTTGTCCCCCATGCGCTGCTGTTCCTCCACGCTGTCACCGTCTCCCCCGAGTAGCCGCGGGAGCGCCGCTGTCGGTGCGCTCCACGGTGTCCTTTGCGTGGCCCGACGGATTCCGGCGGGCCTCCGGACACGGCCGCTATTGTCCACCTTTCGGCGGGCTCGCGTTCACGACCTGGCACCGGGGAAGTCGCGCCAGCTCGTGGGTACCGCGCCCGGAGGCCGTTGCCGGACTCCGGCTTGCGAGGGTGTGGACTGTGTGCTGATCGGACCGGCGGCGGATCCGCCGGGGTTCACAGCACCCCGGGCAGCACCTCCTCCGACAGTTGCGCGAACGCCGGCTCCTGCTCGGCCTCGTAGTCCGCCCACGCCCTGGCGTCCCAGATCTCCAGGCGCGTGTTGGCGCCGATGACGACGCATTCGCGATCCAGACCCGCGTAGTCGCGCAGCTTGGCCGGGATGGTGACCCTGCCCTGCCTGTCACAACTCTCGTCCGAGGCGCTGGCGAAGAGGACCCTGCTGTAGTCGCGGACGGCCTTGGCAGTGACCGGAGTACTGGCGAGCGCGTCGGTGATGCGCCGGAACTCCTCCGCCGGGAAGACGTAGAGGCAGCGTTCCTGACCCTTGGTGATCACCAGTCCCCCCGACAGTTCGTCGCGGTACTTCGCGGGAAGGAAGAGCCGCCCCTTCTGGTCGAGGCGGGGCGTGTGGGTGCCGAGGAACACACTTCCACCTCCCTCACCCTCGAAGTGGAGAATTCACCCTCTCCACGGTGCTCCACCTTACTCCACACTTCCCCACCGTCAACAGCGACAAACAGGGTGTGGACTTCGAAGAATTGATAAATATGCAGGTCATAGCGTTTGTCGTGAAGGTGGGGAGGCGTGGGGCACGGAGTGTCGCCCGCATCAGGCCCGGCTGGCCCCGGCACCCCGCGCGACACCGCCCCGCACATGCGTGCGGTGGGCACGAAGGGCCGGGCGGGACGGAGATGGGAAAAGACCCCGGAGACAGTTGCCTCGGGCCCCTCCACGAGATTCCGTCCCCCTTCCCACACCGACGCACACACCAAGGATCAGAAGACCGATTCGGGCCCTTTGGCGCCTCTTTGATCACTCCTGAAACCAATCGACCGTCGATTCCGGCACTTTGGTTTGCAATCGGCCTGATTGGGCTAGCCTCGGTTCGGAAGACCGGCACACGGAGCGGGAGGGGTCTGGTGTCACTCGGCACACACCACGGCGGTCGCGGGGGCGGCGTCCAAGAGGACGTCAGCGAGATCGTCGCCGTGGCCAACCGCATCCGCGGCGCTATCGAAACCGTCATCGAGGGCAAACCGGAAGTACTGCGCCTGACGCTGACAGTCCTGCTCGCCGAGGGACACCTGCTCATCGAGGACGTCCCCGGGGTCGGCAAAACCATGCTGGCCAAGGCCCTGGGCCGGGCCGTGGACTGCTCCGTGCAGCGCGTCCAGTTCACCCCGGACCTGCTGCCCAGCGACATCACCGGCGTCAGCGTCTACCATCAGGAACGGCGCGAGTTCGAGTTCAACCCCGGGCCGGTGTTCGCCAACATCGTGTTGGGTGACGAGATCAACCGCGCCTCGCCCAAGACCCAGGCCGCCCTGCTGGAATGCATGGCCGAACGGCAGGTCAGCGTCGACGGCCGTACCCGCTCCCTGGAGCGACCGTTCATGGTGGTGGCCACCCAGAACCCCGGCGACATGGAGGGCACCTACGCCCTGCCCGAAGCCCAGCGCGACCGGTTCATGGCCCGCGTATCGGTCGGTTACCCGGCACCACAGGCCGAGCTCGACATGATCGACTCACACAGCTCACGTTCACCGCTGGACAACCTGGTACCCGTAGCCAACGCCGCCCAGATCAGCGCTCTCGCCGACCGGGTGCACTCGGTACACGTGGCCCCGGGCATGCGCCGCTACATCGTGGACCTGATCAACGCCACGCGGACCAGTTCCGAGCTGCGTCTGGGCGCCTCGCCCCGCGCGACTCTGCACCTGGTGCAGGCCGCCCGCGCCTACGCCGCCCTGGACGGGCGGCACTACGTCGTTCCCGACGACGTGCAGGCCCTGGCCGTGCCAGTGCTCGCGCACCGCCTCCTGCCCGGACCGGAAGCGCAGATGGAACGCCTCTCCCCCGAGCAGATCGTGGCCAAACTGGTCTCGCGCCTGCCCGTCCCCGGGCCCCAGTAACCCCGCTCCCCCGCTTCCGACCGTCCCTTCGCCCCCTGTTCGCATCCGCCCCGAGAGAGGGTCCATGCGCCCGCACCGAACCCTCACAGCACGAGGCGTCTGCATGCTCGTCCTCGGCCTGGCAGCCCTGGTGGCCGGCATCGTCGTGGGACAACGCGAGCTCGTGGGCGTGGGCGTACTACTGATCGCCGTCCCTCCGCTGTCGGCGCTGACGGTCCTCGGCTCCGCCTCGCGCGTCGTGCACAGCCGCACCGTGGCACCCGTCCGAGTCACGGCCGGGCACGACGCTCGGGTACAGGTGCGCGTGGGCAACTCCTCGCCGACCTGGCCGGCGGCCTCGATCTCGGTGACGGACACACTGCCCGTCCCGCTCGGCGGAGAGCCCCGCTACACGATGGGTTACCTGAGCCCGCGCACCGTACGCGACGTCAGCTACCTGGTGCGGCCCGCCGTGCGCGGGAACTATCCCGTCGGACCGCTACGGGTCGGGGTGACCGACCCGCTGGGATGCGTGCGGGTCACCCACCGCGAAGGCGCGCCCTCTCACCTGCTCGTGACCCCCGTGACCGTCCCGCTGGGCGTGCTCGGCGCCGCCAACGGCGCCAAGGGCGAGGACTCGCCGCGCCGCTCGGTGAGCGGAGTCGGCGAGCAGGACCCGGTTCCGCGCGAATACCAGTACGGCGACGATCTCCGCAAGGTGCACTGGCGGTCCACCGCCAAGCACGGTGAGCTGATGGTGCGCCGGGACGAGCAGCACTGGCGTGAGAACAGCGCGATCCTGCTGGACACGCGGCGTCGTGCGCACGGCCACGCGGGCCCCGAGGGATCGCTGGAGACCGCGGTGAGCGTGGCCGCCTCCGTGGCGACGAGCCTGGTCGACAACGGCCACGACCTGCGCTTCCACACCGAGCTGGGCCGGGTGCAGACCGCGACCACGGCCGGTGTGCTGGACAGCCTGGCCGTCGCGGAGCCCTCCGACACCGCGGGACTGCTCGGCGGGATCGGAATGCTGGCCGACTCACGCGGGGCCACAAGCCTGGTGGTGGCGGTACTGGGCGCGGTCGATCCGGAGGAGGCCGCCGCACTGTCCCGGACAGGCGGCAACGGGACCCGCGTGGCCGTGTTGTGCGCGCACGCCGCCTGGCCCGACCACGACACCCTGAGCAGGGTCCACGACGTGCTGGCCGTCTTCGGGTGGCACGTCATCGTCCTGTCCTCCACCACCGAGCTGCCGCCGCTGTGGAACCGAGCGGGCGCACCCGCCGCGGCGCCGGCTGCCGCGAGGCCCGCACACGCCGGGCCGCACACCCCCGGGAAGGGCCCGCGTTGAGAGCACTGATGCCCCTGGCCTCCCTGGCCTGCATGCTGATGGCGCTACCGCTGCTGAGTTCGCTCGTACGCGGCCAGACGTGGTGGGTCCCGGCCTTCGTCATGATGGTCGCGGTGTCCGGTGTGTCCGCGTTGTACAGGTTGAGCGGACGGAACGCGCTCCTGGTGCCGTTCCTACAGGTGCTCACGGTGGCGTTCCTGACCACACCTCTGTTCGCCGGACACGTCGCCCCCCTGGGCCTGTTGCCCACTGGCGGCGTGGTCGGGCATCTGGTGAAGGTGTTCGAGCAGGGTGTGGGCACCATCAACAGCAGCGCGCCGCCGGTGTCGTCCTCGGCCGGGGCCATGCTGATCATCGCGCTGGTCTTCGCGGTCTTCACCGTGGCCGCGGACTTCCTCGCGGTGACGGCGCGCTGTCCCGGCATGGTCGGCAGCCTGCTCCTGGTGCTGATGTCGATACCGCTGTTCGTGGACGACGCCGGGCTGGGATGGCTGCCCGCGGCCAGCTCAGCGGTCGGTTTCCTGCTGCTGCTCGCGATGGACATGTGGGTGCGCGGCCACGAGTGGGGGATCCGCGTTCCCGACGAACACGGTTCCCCGACCAGGGTGCTGGGCGCGGTTCGCAGGGTGGCGACGGTGTCACTGGCCTCGGCCGCCGCGGTGCTGCTGGCGCTCACGGTGCCGCTGGCCCTGCCCTCGCTGCGCACCGACGCACTCCACACGATGGCCGACGGGACCTATATCGGCACGGGCGGGGACGTCATCACCACCACGCACCCGCTGGTCTCGTTGCGGCGCGAACTGGCCTCCTCCTCCGAACGCACGGTTCTGACCTACCGGACCGACACCGAGCAGCCCGAGTACCTGCGCACGTACGTGTTGGACGAGTTCGACGGTGTGAACTGGACGATGACCCCGGTGAACGCCTCGGGCGACACCAGGGTCGACGGGGAGCTGCCGCTGCCCGCCGGCTGGGGCTCGGCGCCGTCCGAGGACGTGGTGACCACCCGGGTCTCGCTGGACTCGGAGTCGCCTCGACTCGACTTCCTGCCGCTGCCGTACTGGGCGCGCACGGTGAAGGCGACCGGTGAGTGGTACGCCGACCCCGACAGCCTCATGGTGTTCACCACCGACAGCCCGCCCACGGGACTGAGCTTCACCGTGGAGACCGTGGACCAGGCGCCAACAGCCGAGGAGCTGTCCGACACCGGGGACCCGCGGTCCCTGCCGGGCGACTACCGGAACCTGCCGCGCGGGCTGGATCCGCGGGTGCGGGAGCTGGCCGAGGCGCTGACCTTAGGAGCGCAGAGTCCCTACGAACGGGCGGTGGCGCTACAGGAGTACTTCACGGGGGGCGCGTTCACCTACGACCTGGACCCGCCCGCGGTGCCCGACGACGCCGACCCGCTCGCCCATTTCCTCCTGGAGGACCGGGTGGGCTACTGCGAGCAGTTCGCGGGGGCGATGGCGATCATGGCCCGGCAGGTCGACATCCCGGCGCGGGTGGCGGTGGGTTACACGGCGGGCGAGCGCATGGGCGACGGCCGGTGGTCGGTGTCGGTGGGCGATGCCCATGCCTGGCCGGAACTGTACTTCGAAGGTGTGGGCTGGGTCCGGTTCGAGCCGACCCCCTCCTCGTCCGACGGGCAGGGGTCGGCGTCGGTGCCCGACTACGCGCGGGGCACGGCGGAGGGCACGGACAGCCCCGGCACCGTTCCGGAGGAGCCCGGGGTCCCGACCACCGAGACGCCGGAGCAGCCTGAGGGGAGCGAGGCGCCCGATGAGGAATCGGGCCAGACACCCGAGGAGCCCGAGGACGAACCGACCTCTTCGGTGGCGGCTCCCGGCGACGGTTCCCAGTCCGGTCAGGACCTGGCGTGGCTGCCCGCGGCGGGTGCCGCGGCGGTCGGACTGCTGCTGTTGGCCCTTCCCGCACTGATCCGCGCCCTGGTGCGCTGGTCCCGGATGGCCGCTCTGTCGAAGGGTGCCGCCGCGGCGTCCGGGGCGCACACCGCGTGGCGGGAACTGCGGGACACGTGCCTGGACCTGGGCGGTACCTGGACGCTGGCGGAGAGCCCGCGAGCCACGGCCGAGCGCCTGACACGTACTGGCCCGGCGCCGGATCGGGCGGCCCCGGGAGCGGCGGGGCTGATGTCCGGGGCTGCGACGGAGCCGGTGCCGCCGGAGGCCGCGGAGGCGCTGTGGCGTCTGGCCCTGGCCGAGGAGTCGGCGCGCTACGCACCCTCGCCGAGCGCGCCGGAGGGACTACGAGAGGACCTGCGGACGATCCGCGCCGGACTGGCCGCGGTGGTCGGCGCGGGCACGCGTACCCGAGCGGTACTGCTGCCCCGCTCTCTCGCTCCGTGGCACCGTCCGCGCCCGGCTCCCGAACCCCGCCCCGTGACGTCTTAGCCGTTCGGCCCTGAGGGGCCCTGCCGGCCCGGGTACCGCTGTCTCCGACAGAAGTGCCGGACCGGGAACACGAAAACGTGGTGGGTCCCGCACGGTCGTGCGGGACCCACCACGTGAGATCCGTGCCCGGCTCGACCCGCTCCGGGCGCCCACCGGCGTGGGCGTGGCCAGGCGCGCGAGGCGCGGCCGGAGAACTACTCCTCGCCCTCCTGGCGGCGACGCCAGCGCTCCTCGAAACGGTTCATCATCCCGGGCCGGTTCCCGCCTTTGCGCTTCTGCTTGGGCTCCGCCGCGGCAACGGCCTCGGCACCGCCTCCGGAAGCCTTGCGCCAGGCGTTGGCCCCCCACAGGAAGCACAGCAGCATGATGAGGAATCCGAGGACGCTGATGGCGACCTGGGCGGCTGTGGACTGGAGCATCAACCCCGTCATCAGCAGAACCACACCGACGACGAATCCGAGCCCGGCTTTGATGATCCAGCGCTTGTAATGGACCGCGGGGTTCGTTTGCCGAACAGTGTTCGCGAACTTCGGGTCCTCGGCATACAGCGCCCGCTCGATCTGGTCGAGCATGCGCTGCTCGTGTTCAGAGAGCGGCACGGCGCCTCCCTACGGCAGTCCCCGGTTGGGGTGACGGGTACTGATAAACAGTCTCTTGGTCAGTGGTATGCCCAGAATACGGTGCGCTAGCGCCCGGTGGAAAGAAAAGCTGCGTGCGTACCTGACCCACAACGGCCACGATACCCGCGCCCTGTATCGGAAACACCGGCTTCCATGCCTCTCTTCTACCCTGACTCCGGTCCTACCCTTGGAACGCTCCGAGGGCCCCGGAAGTTGCCGCATCATACGTCGTTTTCATCACGTTTGGCCAACACGGCCGACTGTATCGCGCCTGGGCCGAAACGTTCCGTTACGCGGTCCATAACCCGTTCGACATCCCTCCATCCCGAATCCTCCTCTCCCAGGGCCAACTGGTGGTGCATCCGCTCCGCCGGGAGGACCCCCTCGACCCGGACCCCCACCAGGCGCAGCGGTGCTCCGCGCAGCCCGGAGGCGGTGTACAGCTCGCGGGCGACGGCGTTGATCTCTCGGGCCACGTCGGTGCCCTCCGGCAGGGTCCGCGCCCGGGTGATCGTGGAGAAGTCCCCACGGCGCAGCTTCACGCTCACCGTGCGCCCCGCCTGTTCTGAGGCCCGCAGGCGGCGGCCCACCTTCTCCGCCAGTCTCAGCAGCTCGCGCTCCACCACGCCCGGGTCGGTGACGTCCTCATCGAAGGTCTCCTCCGCGCCGACGCTCTTGTCGGGGGTGTCGGGCACCACCGGGCTTCCGTCCACGCCCCGGGCCAGCTCGGCCAACCGGGTCCCGGCCTTGTCGCCCAGCTCCATGCACAGCATGTCCGGCTCGTAGCGGGCCAGCTGTCCGACCGTGCGCACGCCCAGCCTGGCCAGGGACTGCTCGGTGCGGTCCCCCACTCCGGGCAGCGCCCCGACCGGGAGCGGGTCCAGGAAGCCCCGCACGTGGGCGGTGGGCACCAGCAGCAGACCGTCGGGCTTGCAGTGCGTGGAACCGAGCTTGGCGGTGAAGCGGGTGGCGGCCACTCCCACGGAGCAGGTGAGGCGCTGCTCGGCGCGCACCCGTTCCCGGATCATCGCGGCGATCCGCACCGGTCCGCCCAGGCGGCGGCGCGCGCCGGACACGTCCAGGAACGCCTCGTCCAGGGAGAGCGGCTGCACCAGCGGGGTCACCGAGCGCAGGATGTCCATGACGGCCTCCGACACCTGCCGGTAGGCGCGGCCGTCGGGCGGAAAGACCAGGGCCTCCGGGCACAGGGACGTGGCCCGCGCCATGGGCATCGCCGAGTGCACTCCCCGCGCGCGGGCGAGGTAGTCGGCGGAGGAGACCACGCTGCGCGGGCCGGTGCCGCCCACGATGACGGGGCGTCCGCGCGCCTCGGGGTGGCGCAGCTGTTCCACGCTCGCGAAGAACGCGTCCATGTCCAGGTGCAGGACGTGACAGTCGGAGTCCGGACCGGAGCCGTCCGCGGGGAAGTCGGCGCCCAGCGCCGCGATCCCGTCCGGGGAGATCATGCCCCGCATCGCGGCGCCGCGTTCCAGTTGGCGTCGGCTCATGGTGCCAGGCTATGCCGTGCCGGTGCGTGCGCTCCTCCGGGCGGGGAACCGGCGTCCACGCTCCCGTGCGCCTTCCGGCGGCTGTGGGCGGGGTCCTCAGGCGCGGTGGGCGACAACGTGCAGCTGGGTAGCGATCCCGATCAGCTCGGGGTACTCGGCGGCGGCCTTCTCCAGTTCCACCAGGCGCTGTCCGGCATGGGCGTCGCCCTCCCAGGCGTGCCCGGGAACGATGTCGGCGAACATCCGGACTCCACGGACGTTCTCCCCTGCCAGCCCCACGCTGCCGACCAGCTCCAGAACCTGCTGGCGGGTGAACCGGCGCGGCATCGGGTCGCCCTCACCCCAGCGGCCGTCGGGGTCACCGAGCAGGTGGTGCGCGTCGGCGATGTGGCCGGCCAGCGCGCGGTGCAGGGCCCCCGCGACCGCGTTGGTGACCAGCAGGCTCACCGCACCGCCCTCGCGGGTGATACCGACCACGTCGTGCAGCGCCGCGGCCGGGTCGTCCACGTACTCCAGCACGTTGTGCACCAGTACGAGGTCGGCGCTGCCGGGCTCGAACAGGGACGCGAGGTCGCGGGTCTCCCCCTGGACCCCGCGCACGGCCACGTCCTGCTCGGCGGCGCGGCGCTCCAGGGCGGCGAGAGAGTCGGGGTTGGGCTCGACCACGGTGACCCGGTGGCCGAGTTCGGCGAGCGGAACGGCGGCGCCCCCGGTGCCGCCTCCCGCGTCGACGATCTCCAGAGGGCCGCCGTCCCCGAGCCGGGTCAGCAGTTGTGCCAGGGCCTCCCACACGACCGCTGTCCGTGCCGCGTTGGCCGCACGCCCCGGTCCGGTCGCCCCGCCCGCACCGGAACCGCCGCTGGCGGTCGCGGTCACGCTGGTCCTGTCAGTCACCTGCGTCCCCTCAATCCAGGTTGCCCCGACGGCTCCCGCTCTCCGGTGTCAGAGCGAGAGCGTCGCCTTGTTCTCCATCAGCCTGGACAGGAGCCCGCTGATGAAGTTGGGCGACTCGTCGGTGGAGAGCTCCTTGGCCACGCCGACCGCTTCGGCGATCGCCACGCCGTCCGGGATGTCGTCGGCCCAGAGCAGTTCGTAGGCGCCCATCCGGAGGATGTTGCGGTCCACGACGGGCATGCGCTCCAGGGTCCAGCCGATGGCGTAGGTGGTCAGGAGTTCGTCGATGCGCTCGCGCCGCTCGTCGACCGAGCGGGCCAGGCTCTCGGTGAACTCGTTGATCGGTGGCTCAGGCTGGGCCCGACGACGCTTGATGACGTCCTCCACCGAGGTGTCGCGCACCTCGGACTCGTAGAGGACCTCGACCGCGCGCCGCCGGGCCTTGCGTCGTGCTCCGCTCATCAGTTGACTCGCCCGAGGTAGTCGCCCGTGCGGGTGTCGACCTTGATGCGCTCGCCGGTGGTGATGAACAGGGGCACCTGGATGACGGCGCCGGTCTGAACGGTGGCGGGCTTGGTGCCGCCCGTGGAACGGTCGCCCTGCACGCCCGGGTCGGTCTGGGTGATCTCCAGCTCGACGGCGGCGGGCAGCTCGATGTAGAGCGGGTTGCTCTCGTAGGTGGCCACCGTGGCCCTGGTGTTCTCCAGGAGGAAGTTCTTGTTGTCACCGACGACGGTCCCGGGGACCGGGATCTGGTCGTAGGTCTGGGTGTCCATGAAGACGAAGGACTCACCGTCGTGGTAGAGGTACTCCATCTCGCGGCGGTCGACGTTGGCGAACTCGACCTTGGCGCCGGCGTTGAAGGTCTTGTCGACGATCTTGCCCGTGAGGACGTTCTTCAGCTTGGTACGGACGAACGCGCCGCCCTTGCCCGGCTTGACGTGCTGGAACTCCAGGACGTTCCAGAGGACGCCGTGTTCGAGCCGCAGGGTCGTGCCGTTCTTGATGTCGTTCGTCGAGGCCACGTCGGTCGTCTCTCCAAGGGGTCTGACACATCGGAGACCGGGCCCGTGAAGGCCGGTCGGTGGTCGGTGGGGCTGGGCGTGGGCACCTCGGGGGGCCTCCCCGGGTGCACCGGTGCGCACGTCGCCTGTGTTCAGTCTAGTGGCTTCACGGGACACGGACGTCGCCCGTGACCGCGCGGTACGCCTCATCGAGCAGCGCAGGGTTCGGGGCGCTGAGAATGGCGGGCCGGGCCAGGCCGTCCAGGACGACGAAGCGCAGGGTGGCTCCGCGTGCCTTTTTGTCCACGCTCATGGCGGCTCGCAGCTCGGGCCAGGCCTCCTGGGCGTAGGAGGTGGGCAGGCCCACCGACGACAGCAGGGAGCGGTGGCGCTGAACCAGGCCGGCATCCACGCGGCCGTCCAGGCGGGCGAGTTCGGCGGCGTAGACCATGCCGACGGAGACCGCGTAACCGTGCCGGAAGGTGTAGTTCTCGGCGCGTTCGATCGCGTGTCCCAGGGTGTGGCCGTAGTTGAGGACCTCTCGACGGCCGTTCTCACGCAGGTCGCCGGAGACGACGTCGGCCTTGACCCGGATGGCGCGCTCGATGAGCTCGCGGGTGTGCTTGCCCTCCGGGGTGGCGGCGCCCTCGGGGTCGTCCTCGACCAGGTCGCAGATGACGGGATCGTCGATGAACCCGGCCTTGACGACCTCGGCGAGGCCGCCGACGTAGTCGGCCCGGGGCAGGCTCGGCAGGGTGGCCAGGTCGCACAGGACCCCGGCCGGGGGGTGGAAGGCCCCGACGAGGTTCTTGCCCTCGGGGGTGTTGATACCGGTCTTGCCGCCGACGGCGGCGTCGACCATGCCCAGCAGGGTGGTGGGGACCAGGACCGAGCGCACACCGCGCAGCCAGGTCGCCGCGACGAACCCGGCCAGGTCGGTGGCCGCTCCCCCACCGACACCGACGACGGCGTCGGTGCGGGTGAAGCTCCGCTGTCCGAGCCTGGACCACAGGTCGGCGGCCACGGCGGCGGTCTTGGCCGCTTCACCGTCCGGAACGGGCATGGCGTGTGCCCGGTACCCGGCGGCCTCCAGGGCCCCGAGCACGGGTCGGGTGATCTCCCCCAGGCTTTCGGGGTGGATGACGGCGACCTGCGCGGCGTCGCCCACCAGCGAGGGGAGTTCGGAAAGGACGCCGCTGCCGACCACCACGTCGTAGCTGCCGGTGGGATCGCCCACACCGATACGAGTCACAGTCACTGCTGAGCCCTTCCAGCATCCTGTCCGGCCAGCGAGGGCAGGATGGCGTCCACGAGCTCCTCCGGGTGGTAGCCGGTCGTCTCCACGGTGGCGGTGGCCAGACGCTCGTAGACGGGCAGGCGCTCGTTGAGCAGCTGACGGAGCCGTGTGCGCGGGTTGCCCGCGAGCATGGGACGGGCTACGTCCATGCCCACACGCTTGGCGGCCTCGCCGAACTCGACATGGAGGTACACCACGCAGTGCCCTTCCAGGTCCTTCTGCGTGGCCTCGTTGAGAACCGCGCCGCCGCCGACGGCGATCACGCCCTCCCAGGCGCGTAGCCCCTCGGCGACGACCTCGCGCTCCAGGGCGCGGAAGTGCTCCTCGCCGTCCTCGATGAAGATGTCACCGATGGGCTTGCCCGCACGCTTCTCGATCTCGGCGTCGGTACACAGCAACTCCGCGTCCAGGCGTCTGGCCAGGGCCTCGCCGACGGTGGACTTCCCCGATCCGGGTGAACCGATGAGCACCGCGATCGCTTTTGCCACGCTCTGCCTGCCTAAGGATCCGTAGGTCCGTCCCCGCACGAACGGGGAGCACCGGTGGGTATGTCCACCTACTTGTCTAGCAGAACCCGGACCCGCACGTGCGAGGGAGGGCGGAGCCCGGTTCATGTCCGGGCCCCGGGGTCGGGGAAGCGTGTAGCGGTGGCCCGACCCTTTTGGGGCGGGCGCGGCCTGCCAGCCCCACGGGTGCACGGCCGGGGACTCCTGCACGCTCCCGCGGGAAGACCCGTGCCCTCTGGCCCGCGGGCCAGAGGGCACGAGCTCACCGGATGGTCAGCGAGTCCAGGTAACTCCTGAGGTTGCGCGCGGTCTCGGGGACCGAGTCGCCGCCGAACTTCTCCACGGCGGCCTCAGCGAGCACCAGGGCGACCATCGCCTCGGCGACCACACCGGCGGCCGGAACCGCGGTGACGTCGCTGCGCTGGTGGTGGGCCCGTGTGGGCTCGCCGGTCTCGGTGTCGATCGTGTCCAGCGCCCTGGGCACCGTCGCGATCGGCTTCATCGCGGCGCGCACCCGCAACGGGTCGCCGGTGGTCATACCACCCTCGACACCACCAGCGCGGTTCGTGCGGCGGCGCACGCCGTCCGGGCCGGGCTCGATCTCGTCGTGCGCGGCCGAACCCCGGCGTGCGGCGGTACGGAACCCGTCACCGACCTCCACGCCCTTGATCGCCTGGATACCCATGAGCGCACCGGCCAGGCGCGAGTCCAGGCGCCGGTCCCAGTGCACGTGGCTGCCAAGGCCGGGCGGCAGACCGTAGGCCAGCACCTCGACCACGCCGCCAAGGGTGTCGCCGGACTTCTTGGTGTCGTCGATCTCCTCGACCATGCGGGCACTGGTCTGGGGGTCGAAGCAGCGCACCGGGTCGGCGTCGACCGCGGCCAGGTCCTCCGGGCGCGGCTCGGAGGCGTCCTCGGGCACGGCCACGGGCCCCATGGACACCACGTGGCTGAGGAGTTCCACACCCAGCGCCTGGCGGCAGAACTGGCGGGCCACCTCGCCGATCGCGACGCGGGCCGCGGTCTCGCGGGCGCTGGCGCGCTCCAGGATGGGCCGCGACTCCTGGTGCCCGTACTTTTGCATACCGACCAGGTCGGCGTGCCCGGGTCGGGGCCGGGTGAGTGGCGCGTTGCGTGCCACACCCTCCAGTTCCTCGTCGGGAACCGGGTCGGGCGACATCACCTTCTCCCACTTGGGCCACTCGGTGTTCCCGATCTCAAGTGCGATCGGGCCCCCCTGGGTGCGGCCGTGCCGAATGCCCCCGACAACGGAGACCTGGTCCTTCTCGAACTTCATCCGGGCACCACGTCCGTACCCGGCGCGGCGGCGGAGCAATGCGGCGGCGATGTCGTCAGAGGTGACGGACACACCGGCCGGAAGGCCCTCCAGAATCGCGACGAGTGCCGGTCCGTGGGACTCCCCCGCGGTCAGCCAACGCAACATGTGCACGATCATCCCACGAGACGGCGCACAGCAGCGCATCCGGGTTCAGGGTTGCGGCGCCAGGGACCCTCCGGCCAGGACGGTGGCGAGTGCTGCGGCGAGCATGAACGGGCCAAGCGGGAACGGGTCCTTTCGTGTGAGCCGCCGTAGCGCCATGAGGACGGTGCCCACGAGCGAGAAGGCGGCGAAGGCCCAGAAGACGGCGACCAGGGCCCCGAACGGACCCGCCGCCCAGCCCGCGTACAGCGCGGTGAGTCCGGACAGTTTGACGTCGCCGAACCCGAACCCCGCACCGTGCAACCGCCACAGCAACCAGTACAGCACCATGACCAGGACCATGCTGGCCAGTGTCCCCACGGCCCGGTCGGCGTCGGGGCCGCGGGGCGGCAGGAGGACGGCCATCCCGATCAGCGCCGCGGCCACCGGGTAGGCGGGGGCGACGACGGCGTCGGGCAGGCGCATGACCCGCAGATCGATGGCGGACAGCAGTACCCCGACGGTGACCAGCCAGAGCACCGCGAGAAGACCGAACGGGCACCAGTGGGGTTTCAGGGTGATCCAGAGTCCGACGAGCCCGAAGAGAAGGGCGGTCGTGACGACGACCGCGGGGTCGGGCCGAAGGACCCGCTCGCAGTGGGGACAGGCCCCGCGCCTTCGGAGCGACCGGGCCTCCACGACGGGGAACCAGCGCAGGAAGCAGAGTTCGGCATGGCAGTGGGGGCAGCGGGGCGGTGGCGGGCACTCGTCGTCCTCATCCGGCGGCGGACGCCCGCCGGGCACACCCTCAGCGGTCGCGGGACCCGTCGTGGCATCGTCCTCGCGCTCCGCGGGGAGCGGCAGGTCCCTGTGCGCGGCGAACGAGTCTCGGGCACCGGGGGACCATGGCTGCCGCGCGGGGCCGAAGAGGTGGACCAGGCGGCCGCTGACCTGGCCCGCCGCCGCACCGAGCAGGACGAGGAAGACGGCGACGGCGGCCGTCCACAAATACGGGTGGAGCACGAATGCCGAGGGGGTGGGCATGCTGGGAAGCTACCCTTCCGGCCCCCACCGCGACACCGCCGGGACCAGCCTGTGGACAACCCGGGACAAGGACCGCCCGGGACGGTTCCGGGCGCGTGGGCGGCACGGGCGGAGCGGCGCGCCTCTGCCCCTTCCCCGCCCCGGACTACCGTTTCCGGGGTTCCTCCCCGTCGTCTCGCTGAGCGCGCACTACGGCACTCAGCTCGACGCCCCCGGGCAGCACGTGCCGCAGTTCGAAGGTGAGCCGATCGGCCACGCGCCGCAGTGCCTTGTCGTCGCGCTCGTCGAGTTCGAGGCGGATGCCGAGGTCGGCGCGCTCCGAGGGATGGATGCGCACGCGCTCGATACCGAACTCGGTGTGTGTGACCCGGTAGATGAGCGCGAGGACCTGCGGATCGTCCTTGGGCTCGGGGATGGTGCCGGTCTCGGCGATCCTGGTGAGGAACCGGCCCTGGACGGTGAAGGTCGCCGGACCGGACACGTCGATCACCAAAGCGTCCGCGCACTCCTCCACGGTCGCCTGACAGGCGTCCTTGGTGGTGAAGGGCACCGGCCGCGCGTCAGGGCGCCAGCGGCGGACCGCGTCCACCGAGGTGAAGGCGAGCACTCCCCGGCGCCCGTCCTTGCCCAGCATGATCGGGACGGCGACCTCACTGCTCTTGTCCTTGGTGAGCCCGCCGACGCCCTCCTCCGTCTCGTCGGCCGCCGCGACCACCGGAATGAGCACACGGGACCTGCTGAGTGCGGCCAACACCTGGCGGTCACCGGTCTGTCCCGACGCGTGTTCGCGCAGTCGCGCCTCGACCTCGGGATCAGCGCTGCCGTCGTCGTCACGGAAGTTCTGGGCGCCGATGATGGATGCTCTGCTCACGGGCACAGACTCTACCCGGGGCCCCGTGGAGCGCGTAGCGTGCTCGCGCGAACCTATCCGGAAGGCGCTGCTTCGCCGCTTTCGAGGGCGGCGATGATCGCGCCGAGTTGGGAGACCTGCTCACCGGTGAGCCTGTCGAACACCAGGGAGCGCACACGCACGGCGTGTCCGGGCGCGGCCTGGTCGAGGAGCAGGGAACCCTTCTCCGTGAGTACGGCCCACAGCCCGCGCCGGTCGTCGTCGCAGTGTTCCCGGCGCACGTAGCCGTCGCGTTCGAGCCGGGCGACCTGGTGGGAGAGCCTGCTCTTGGAGACGATGACGCTGTCAGCGAGCACCCGCATACGCATGCGCTGCTCGTGCGCCTCGGACAGGTGCACGAGGATGCCGTACTCGATGAGCGAGAGCCCGGTGCGGGCGCGCAGGTCCTTCTCCAGCTCGTCGTAGATCCAGGCGTTCGTCCTGAGGAAACCACGCCAGACGTGCTGTTCCTCGACGTCGAGCCACGCGGCCTTGTCCATACGGCCATCGTAGTGGTGCGCCCGGGCCCGGCTTTGCACAAGTACGACAGAACATCTAAGATCCTTCCCAGGAAGATTCTTCTAAGACGCTTTGTTGCTCAGCAGTGAACAGGGCCCGGTCTCCGGGTCCGCCGACCCGATGAGGGAGACACCCATGGCAGCGCAGGAACTGAAGCCCGGCACCTGGAAGATCGACGCCGCCCACAGCGTCGTCGGCTTCTCCGTACGGCACATGATGGTCAGCAAGGTCCGCGGCCGGTTCGAGAAGTTCGACGCCACGCTGACGGTTCCCGAGGACCCCATGCAGTCCTCCGTCGAGGCCACCATCGACGCGGGCTCCATCAACACGGACAACGGCGACCGCGACAACCACATCCGCTCGGCCGACTTCTTCGACGTCGAGCAGCACCCGCAGTTCACCTTCCGCTCCACCGGCATCGAGGCCAAGGGCGAGGACTTCGTCATCAAGGGCGAGCTGAGCATCAAGGGCAACACCCACCCGATCGAGCTCGTGCTGGAGTTCAACGGCTCCACCCCCGACACCTTCGGTCTGCTCCGCTCCGGCTTCACCGCATCCACGCAGATCAGCCGCAAGGAGTTCGGCGTGGACATCGACATTCCGATGGACGGCGGCGGCGTGGTCCTCGGCGACAGGATCACGATCGACATCGACGCCGAGTTCACTTTCCAGGACTGAGCGGGGACCAGTACCCGGCGAGACCGCGGTGGCGGAGCGACACCCCGAAGATTTGACGACACGCCGTCATTATCCCCGGAGTGCCTCGGATATCGTCAACGGGGGGAGGGCGCACAGCCCTCCCCCCGTTCGCGTTCCCGTGTGCCCGCCCGCCAGCAGGAGGCCCCGTGCCGTCGCCCACCCCCTTCTCTCCCGAGGTCGTCGCCGCCGTCACCGCCCACATGAACGGCGACCACCCCGAGGACACCCTGCTCATCTGCCGCGCCCTGGGCGGCCTCCCCGAAGCCACCGCCGCCCGCATGACGGGGCTGGACGGCGACGGCGGCGACTACACGGTCGTCGCGGGCGGCGCGGAGCACACCGTCCGCCTTCCGTGGGCTCAGCCACTGACCGAGCGCGCCCAGATCCGGGTGGAGGTCGTGCGCATGTACCAGGAAGCGTGCGAGAAGCTCGGTGTGGCCCCCCGCGAGCAGCACTGAGCCCCTCTGCGGCGCCTGGCCCGCCCACGAAGCACGCACCCGCACGCCCCTGCGAGAACGGGCAGCCCAAAGGGGCAGCCCAGAGGCGTCCCCGCCGACCGGGACATGTTCGGCGGAACTACTCGGAGCCGTGAGGAGTCGAACCGGATGGGGGACGACGGCGCATCCTGAACCGGTGCCGCCGACAGCACGCGCGACCCGCCGCACCGGGCCTATTCTGGAAGAACCGCCGATCCCCCGCACGTCACGACACGAACGCCTATCCGAAGGACGGCCCCGGCCTCCATGGTCATGCCCGACCCCGGCGACGACAACGCGCCGACCCAACGGATCGAACCCACCGCGCCGACCGCACGGCCCGGCCCCGGCGACGCCTCCTCCCGTACGGGAGCCACGCGCTGGGTCACACGCGTCCTGCGCCCAGGATCCGCGCGGTCCGGTGACACGGCGCCCACCCGCGTCGCCGCCCCCGCCGCGGACCGCACCAGCGTCCTGCCCGGCACCGCCGGCGCGGGTCCCTCCGCCCCGGCGGCGAGGGCCGGGGACCGACAGCCCGCCGCGGTTCCCAGCGGCCGCGCCCCCTGGTGGCGGACCCTGTTCGGTCCGCTCCTGGACTGGATGGCCCGCCTGGTCGCCCGCGTGGTGGTCGGCCCCGCCGGCGACCTCGACTACGCGGTCCCCGCCGAGCTGCGCCGCCGCTACCGGGTGCTCGACCACGTCGGCGCGGGCGGTGAGGCCATCGTCTACCTGGCCGAACCCACCGACTCCCCCGGACGCGGGCTCGCGCTCAAGGTCTACCGGCCCGGGCACGACATCAACCGCGAACTCCTCGACCGGCTCCGTGCCCGCAGCACCGCATCACCGCACGCCCCCGCCATCCACGGCTACGGCACCGCGACCAGTGCCTGGGGCGAGGACCTGGCCTGGGAGGCCCAGGAGTACTTCTCCCAGGGGTCACTGCGTGCGCTCATCGACCAGGCGCCCCTGGAGGAGGACCGGGCCCGCGCCGTGGTCTCCGCGATCGCCGAGTGCCTGCACCACTGGCAACACGAACTCCAGCACAACCACACCGACGTCAAACCGGAGAACCTGCTGGTACGGTCCCTGGACCCGCCGGTCCTGGCACTCACCGACTTCGGCGGCGCCGTGCGCGCCACCATGAGCCGCGTCTACGGCGGGCTGGCCGTCACCGAGGACTACGCCGCGCCCGAGGTCGTCGAGGGCCGCCGTGAGGCACCCGCCGCCTGGTGGTCCCTGGGCGTGATCGTGCACGAACTGGTGGCCGGCCGCCGCCCCGAGCGCGGCGGCAACTGGCTGACCGCCCGCAACACCGAGGTGGACATCTCCGCGATCACCGACGAGCGCTGGCGGCTGCTGGCCCGCGGCCTGCTCGCGCTCGCCCCGTCCGCGCGCTGGGGGTACGAGGAGGTCGTCCAGTGGCTGGCCGGTGAGCGCCCGCAGATCCGCACGGCGCGTCGGCTGCGCCCCATCGACTTCGCCGGAACCAGCCACGAGGACCCGCCGAGCCTGGCCTTCGACCTGCTCGACCGCTCCGAGACCGGCGCCATGTGGCTGCTCAGCCACTGGCCGCAGCTGCGCACCTGGCTGGACCGCGAGGTCAACGACTACACCTTCGACCGTGCCTACCTGACCGGCCTGGACGAGCACCCCGGACGGGCGCACGTGGCGATCAGCGCGCTGGCCGCCCGGTACGTGCCGGGGATGCCGCCGCGCTTCCGGGGGCACGAGATCAGCGCCGACGGGCTGCTGGCCCTGGCCACCGGCGAGGCCAGCCGCCACGCGGTGGTACGCGAGGCCGTGGTCTCGGGCGCGGTCGGGCTGGGCGCCCAGCACTGGTGCCCGCACCCGGGCTGCCGTTCGGGCGGCTCGGGTCGGTGCGCCCTGCTGGAACGCGTCCAGTACGAGGTACCCCTGATCATGCGGCGGGTGTCCGAGACCGTCGACCGGCTGGTCGGCTCAGGTCCGGACGCGCCGCGGAGCCCGGACACCCACGAGGCGGACACCGCGTGGGCGCGGGCCGTCGAGCTGGTACTGGCCCCCGAGACCGCCTCCCAGTATCGTTCACTGCTGCGGCGCCAGTCCTGGCACCCCCGCCAGCGCAGCACCGCTCCGCACGCTCCCTGGTGGGCGGAGCAGCGACGCCTGGCGTTGCGTGACGGCGGCACCGGACGCGACGCCCTGGCCACCAGGAGTGCCCTGGTCACCGCGTTGCTCCTGCTGCCCGAGGCCGCCCGGGTGGGCAGCGGGATCACCGAACGCGAGCGCGCCGACGGCAGGGCACGCCGCCAGGACCGGTGGGCGGCACTGGCCGGTTCGGCCCGCGAGCGCTGGTCGCAGGCCAGGGAGCGGGTGTCCGCCGCGAAACGGCGCAGAGCCGAGGCCGCCACGGCACCGACCAGGCCGAACACCCCCTCCGCCCCGGGCCCCTACGATCCCGCCGGCACGCAGGAGCCCGCACTGAGCCCCCGGGAGCAGGAGCGCAGGAAGCGCCAGGTCGACCGGACCATGAACCAGATCCAGCGAGCGATGTCGGCGGGCAAGTGCCGCCGCTTCGCCTACCCGGCGGCGCTGCTGGGTCTGGTGGACGGACTGGGTCGGGTGGTACGGCCGCAGGAGGGCTTCTATCCCGAGAGCGAGTTCGGGACATCGGCCTACACCGGCCTGCTGGACGCCAGCAACGGCGCGGTCCTGGGCTGGCTGTCGGAGGTGACCAGCTCGGTAACCGGTCTGCTGCCGGACGGCGTGGACACCGCATGGTGGCTCCCGGTGCTGTTGTCGATGGTGCTGGTGGTGCTGGGGCGCTCGGCGGCCAGCAAGAAGCCCGGTGCCCGGGCCCGCCGCCGTCTGGGAGCGTTCCGCCTGGCCATGGTGGGATCGCTGTTCATGGTGATCGTTCTGTTGTCCACGGGCCTGGTGGCACTGGGCTCTGGCGTGCTGATTCCCCTGGACGGTCTGCTCGGCTGACCCGCGTGATCCCCCTCATACGACCCTGGCCCTCTGAGGAGGCTTCCCACACCCGCGGACCGCGACGGTCGGGGCGGTAGAGGCGGCAGTGGGCTATGATCACCCGGTTCGGCACACGGCCGGACGACACGACGGGGAAGCGGGTGATCAGGTGGGTGACGTGATCGGACTGCGTGCCGGAGAGTACCGGGCGGGCATCGACCGCACGGGGGCTGGCCTGCGGGCGCTCACCTGGCGCGGCCACGACGTGGTCTGGCCCTACGGGAAGGACGGACCCACCGCCTTCCAGGGCCAGGTGCTGGCACCGTGGCCGAACCGGGTCACCGAGAAGGGCTACCGGTTCGGCGGTACCGAATACCGGTTGGAGCCCAACGACCCCGCCACGGGCACTGCCATCCACGGCCTGGTCCACGGGCGGACATGGTCACCGGAGTCGGTGTCCGAGGACGCTGCCACGCTCTGCCTGGGCTTCGAGGGCACGAGCGGCTTCCCCTTCCCCATGGAGCTGACTGTCACGTACCGACTCGCCGAGGACGGACTGACGGTCACCACCACCGCCCGCAACCGGGGCGGCTCGCCCGCCCCCTTCGGCCTGGGCTTCCACCCCTACCTGACCCTGGGAGAGCCCTTGTCTGCGCTGGCCGAACGCGGCGAGTTCGCCCTGGAGGCCACCGCGGGCACCCGGCAGCCGGTCGACGAGCAGATGCTGCCGTCGGGCGCGCCCGTCCCGGTGGACGGCGGGCTGTTCGACTTCCGTCCGCCCGGCCGCCAGCTCGGCGACACGGTCCTGGACACCGCGTTCTCCGCGCTGGAACGGGACGGCGACGGACGCGCGTGGGTGCGGGTCAGCGGCCCGGAGCACCGGGTTTCGCTGTGGTGCGACCGGAGCTTCGGCTGGCTGCAACTGTTCAGTGCTGACACCCTCAACGGAGCCGACCACCGGGCCCATCTGGCGGCCGAGCCGATGACCTGCCCGCCCAACGCGCTGGCCACCGGCACCGACCTGATCGTACTCGCGCCGGACGAGACGACCGAGCACACCTTCGGCATCACCGCCGAGCCTCTGGGCTGACCCTTGAAGGTGGCGGGGGGCGACGGGCGGGCGAAGCGGAGCGGAGCGGAGCCCCAAAGACAACACTGCCTAAGCGCGGTTGAGCATGCCGCTGAGCCGCTCGAGGTCCTCCGCGGTGTCGATGTCCTCCGGACTGGCGATGTCGTCACAGGCCACAGCGGTGACCAGATGCGAGTACGCCCGCAGGAACGGGCGCGCCCCCACGTCGTGCACGGCCATGGTGTAGACGGCCGACCAGTGTTCGCGGCCCAACAGCACCGGGTTGCGCTGGTTGCCCTGGTAGGTGGCCACAGCGGCGCGGGCACCCTGCTCGTGCGCGTGCACCAGGCGGCGTACCGCCTCGGGAGTGACCAGGGGCTGGTCGGCCAGCGCGATCAGCACCGCGTCCACCGTGTCGGGCAGGGCGTCGATCCCGGCGCGTACCGACGACCCCATGCCGGTCTGCCAGTCGGGGTTGTGCACTGTGTGGGCGCGGCCGACCACCGTGTCGGCCGCGCCCAGCACCACCATCACGGGAGCGCATCCGCCCTCGGTCAGGGTGCGCACGCCCCGGTCGACCAGGCGCTCACCACCCACCTCCACCAGCGCCTTGGGGCGCCCGAGTCTACTTCCGGAGCCCGCCGCCAGCAGTAGGCCCGCCACCAGGCCAGCACGTGTGCGCTCTCGTTCCTCCGCGTCCCCAGTACCCATGACGTGATGATGCCACGCGAAGGCGCGTCGGATGGGCCGCCTGGCACAGCTCACACGGACGCGTTCCGCGGTCGTTCACCTACCCTCGCCTTGACCAGGCACTTCGGCCCCCTACAGGTTTCGGTTCACTTGGCGGAGTGACCGAATCCGGCCGGAACCAGGGGCGCCCCCGGAGTGTCGTGGTGGATCCGGCCATCGGTCTCACGCAGCGCACGACCGCTGCCGCCCCACCGGGTCTGGACCAGTTCCGCGGCGATCGACACCGCTGTCTCCTCCGGGGTGCGCGCCCCCAGGTCCAGACCGATCGGCGAGTGCAGGCGGCCCAGCGCCGCCTCCTCCACCCCCGCCTCGCGCAGCCGCTCCAACCGGTCCTCGTGGGTGCGCCGCGAACCCATCGCGCCGATATAGCCCGCACGGGTCCCGAGGGCGGCCCTGAGCACCGATACGTCGAACTTCGGATCGTGGGTGAGCACGCAGATGGCGGTGCGCTCATCGATCTCGTCGGCGACCTCGTCCAGGAACACGTGCGGCCACTTGACCACCACCTCCTCGGCGGTGGGGAACCGCTTGGCCGTGGCGAACACCGGCCGGGCGTCGCACACCGTCACCCGGTAGCCCAGATAGGTGCCGAGGTCGGCCACGGCCGCCGCGAAGTCGATCGCGCCGAACACCAGCATGCGCGGTGCGGGCGCGAACGACTGGACGAACACCTCCAGTTCGTCGCCGCGCCGCTGTCCGTCGGCCCCGTAACGCAGCAGGCCGGTGCTGCCCTGAGCGAGCATGCCCCGCACGTCGTCGTCCAGCGCGTCAGCCAGCCGGTCGCTGCCCGGGTCGCCCTCGGCGTGGCCGGGCCAGACCACGCGCCGCCGCCCCGTCCTGTTCGCCCCGGAGGGATCGGAGACTACGGTGGCCACGGCGACGGGCTGGTGCTCGTCGATGGCGCCGATCACCGAGCCGAGCTGGGCGTAGGCGGCCCTGCTGATCGGCTCGACGAACATGTGCAGAGTCCCGCCGCAGGTCAGCCCCACGCTGAAGGCGTCGTCGTCGCTGACCCCGTAGGTGCGGCGCACCGGCACGCCCGTACGGATGACCTCCAAGGCCTCCTCGTAGACCGCGCCCTCCACGCAGCCGCCGGAAACGCTTCCGACGACCTCGCCGGAGGCGCTGACCAGCATCGCCGCCCCGGCGTCGCGGGGTGCGCTCTTGTAGGTGTCGACCACCGTGGCCAACGCGAACGTCTCGCCCGATGCGTACAGGTCGGACACGGCCGCTCGGATGTCGCGCACGCGGTACCTTCTTCCACGTTCCGTCAAGTGGCTCTCGGTACCAAACTACGTGTTCCACACGACACCGGGGAGCCCCGGATCCTCAAGAATCCGGCGGCTCCTCCGGGATGTTCCTACGAGTGGCCGGGTTCCTGAGCCTCTCCGCGGTCGTGCAGCAGTGCGCGAAACTCCGCCAGGTTGCGGTGGGCGAGCTCTCCGTCGGCGCTCTGGATCCCCATCACCGCCAGGGTTGTGCCGTCGGACAGGTCCGCCGAGGGCCAGGGCTCGCCAGTGGGCATCCGAATGTCCACCATCTCGGCCCACGACAGCATGTGGGTGCGGATGCTGTTGACCACCGTCACACCCTCGCTCGTGGCCACGAGCCGGGGTCGGGCGAGCAGGTGCAGGGCCGCGGCGATGGCCAGGCCCAGCCCCACCATCAGGATCCGGTCCATGACCCCCCAGTCCCCCGGCAGGAGCACGGCGAGCACCGCCAGGGTGGTCACGATCAGCAGGGCCAGACCGTAGGCGACCAACCGCACCGCCCGGGGCCGCCACGTCCTGGGCAGGGCCGACTGCTTCGACGCCTCGTCCACGAGCTGTTCCTTTGTCCGCACCGACTACTCCGCTCCTGGCCGGCCCCGCGTGTCCGGGGCGCTTACCCGACGGGAACACCGTCCCCGTCCGCGCGACCCTGCCCGGTCAGCGGCGCAGCCCGCGCAGGACCGCCGCCGTGTCCAAGGCCGCCAGCGCTGCCTCGGCACCCTTGTTCTCGGCGCTCTCCGGCAGGCCAGCGCGGTCACGCGCCTGTTCCAGAGTGTCACAGGTGAGCACACCGTTGCCCACGGGGGTGGAGTGGCGTAGAGCCGCCTCGGTCAGGCCGTGGGTGACTGACTGGCACACGTAGTCGAAGTGCGGGGTACCGCCGCGGATGACCGCGCCCAGGGCGATCACAGCGTCGTGCTGGCGGGCCAGCTCCTGGGCGACCACGGGAATCTCGACCGACCCGGCAACCTCCACCACGACGGGCGCGGCCACTCCCGAGGCCTTCACCACGTCCAGGGCGTTGGCGAGCATCGGCTGGACGAGGGCCGCGTTCCACCGGGTCGCGACGATGCCCACCGACATTCCGGAGGCGTCCACAACCTGCTCGTCCGGACGTCCTTCACCACTCATGGGTCCTGCTTTCTGTCTGTGTTGTGCGGGGGGTCGGTGGTCCCGAGGCAGCAGGCCTCGCTCCGGACCGCGTCACGGGGTTCCGCTGTCTTCGTGCGCCGGTCTCAACGGGTGAATCCGGTCAGATCGTGACCCATGCGGTCGCGCTTGGTACGCAGGTAGGTGATGTTGTCCTCGGTAACGAAGGACGGCATGCTCACCCGCTCGTCGACCCGCACGCCGTGGCGCTCCAGCCCTTCGGCCTTGTCGGGGTTGTTGGTCAGCAGTCGTACCGAGGACACGCCCAGGTCGGCGAGGATCTGGGCACCGGCGCCGAACTCACGGGCATCGGCGGGCAGGCCCAGGCGCAGGTTGGCGTCGACGGTGTCCACACCCTGGTCCTGGAGACTGTAGGCGTGCAGCTTGTGCAGCAGGCCGATCCCCCGGCCCTCGTGTCCGCCCAGGTAGACCACCACTCCGCGCCCCTCCGCGGAGATGTCGGCCATGGCGGCTTCCAGCTGGGCACCGCAGTCGCAGCGGTGGGAGCCGAACGCGTCGCCGGTGAGGCACTCCGAGTGCAGGCGTGCCAGGACGTCGGCGCCGTCGGACAGGTCGCCGTAGACCAGCGCGACGTGTTCGGCGCCGTCGGTGGTGCCCTTGAACCCGACCGCGCGCCACTGGCCGTACCGGTTGGGCATGCGGGTCTCGACCATGCGGGTCACCAGCGGCGGGTGGGCCTCGGTGTCGGTGAGGACCTCACCGAGCGCGGCGCGGTGGGCGGCCAACTGCTCCACCGACACCAGCTTGAGCCCGTGCTCGTCGGCGAACTCGCGCAGCCGCGGCAGGCGCGCCATGGTGCCGTCGTCGTTGACGACCTCGGCGAGCACGCCCGCGGGCCGCAGCCCAGCCAGGCGGGCGAAGTCGACGGAGGCCTCGGTGTGGCCGCGCCGGGCCAGGACACCGCCCGGCCGGGCGCGCAGCGGCAGGACGTGACCGGGGCGCACGAAGTCGGCGGGACGTGTCCCCGCTGAGGCCAGCAGACGGACGGTACGGGCACGGTCGGCGGCGGAGATACCGGTGGTGACCCCCTCACGGGCGTCGACGGTGACCGTGTAGGCGGTACGCAGGCTCTCCTCGTTGCGCGCGGTCATCAGGGGCAGGTCGAGGCGGTCAAGGTTCTCGCCCTCCATGGGCACGCACACCACGCCGGAGGTGTAGCGGATCATGAACGCCAGGAGTTCGGGTGTGGCGAGTTCGGCGGCGAAGATGATGTCGCCCTCGTTCTCGCGGTCCTCGTCGTCCACCACCACGATGGCCCGCCCGAGGGCGAACTCGGCGATGGCCTCCTCGACGGGGTCCAGGACGGCGGACTGCTCGATCTCGGTGGTGGCCGGGGTGGCGTCGGTGACGGTCATGCCGCTCCCTGGGATGGCTCGTGGGTTGAGGTGGTGTGTCGGATGGCGGCCCGGCCAAGCGGGTCCGCCCCCTGCTTTCCGTGTGCCGGGGTTCACGCCCGCGGACGGAGCGGGGCCACGGCGGTGATCCGCTCGACGTACTTGGCGATGACGTCCACCTCGACGTTCACGGTGGCTCCGGCGGTGAGGCCTCCCAGGGTGGTGGCCCTCAGAGTCTCGGGAATCAGGCTGACCTCGAAGAACTCCTCCTGCGCGCCGGGCTCGCTGACCGCGGAGACGGTGAGGCTGGTGCCGTCGACGGTGATGGAGCCCTTCTCGACCACGTAGGGGGAGATCTGGGCGGGCAGCCCGAAACGGAGAACATCCCAGTTGTCGCCGGGATTCCGGGAGAGCAGGCAGGCGGTGCTGTCGACGTGCCCCTGAACGATGTGGCCGCCGAGGCGGCCGCCCACACGGGCGGCGCGTTCGAGGTTGACGGGGGAGCCGACGGTGAGTGAGCCGAGAGTGGAGCGGTCCACCGACTCCTTCATCACGTCGGCGGTGAAGGAGTCCCCTCCACTGCCGACGACGGTCAGGCACACGCCGTTGACCGCGATGGAGTCACCGTGTTCGACGTCCGAGCTGACCAGGGGCCCATGCGCGGTCAGCAGCAGGGCCTCGCCCGTGCCACCCGCAGCTTCGACGGAGACGACCTCGCCGAGTTCTTCCACGATTCCGGTGAACACGCCCTTGTTTCCCTTCGCCTGGCAGGCTCCGGGGGAAAGGGGGTGTGGAACGGGTCCACGGCAAGGCGGTACCGGCTACCGCGCGCACAGGGCGCGGCGGACGGACCGTCTCGACACGTACTGCCTCCCATCCGGACTTTCACCGTCGGCACCGGAATTCCACCGGTTCAACCGGCCGATGGACTCGGCCGGGTCGCGGACTGTCACCGCCGGTTCGGAATTACACCGACCCCGGAGCACGTGTTTGACTGTTGTCTCAACATTTCGGATCATAACCCCTCCTCAGTCGGAGCGCATAGCCGTTGTGACGCGGATCATCCGCGTCCACCGTCGTCAGAGGCGTCCGGGGAGGCGTCGGCTGAGGTGCTGCCGGGCGTGTCGCCGGTAGCGCGCGAGCCGTTCCCGCCGGACTCTTCGGCTGAGGCCGCGGCGGGGAGGCCGTCCGGGGCCTGGGGCCGCACGGCCAGGCCGCTGCGCACGAACATCTCCGGGGCGAGGTAGGAGGCCCAGAAAGCGATCCCTGCGTAGGAGACGAACGCCACGACCGACTCGGCCAGCCCGGTCAGGCCGCCGAAGACCACGTCGACGACCACCTGGACGAGCACGACCACCGAGATGCCGAGGACGAAGCGGGCGATCCGCGAGACCAGGGTGCCCCGGGCGCTGTACCAGCCGCGTCCGGCGAGCATGGTGAAGCCGAAGATCCCGCCGAGCAGGGCACCGGAGACGGTGTATAGGCCGGTGAGGGTGTGTCCGGCCGGGTCGGTGGGGCTGGCGCCGATCCAGTCGGCGGGAACCGTCCAGTCGCCGCGCACCAGCAGCTGCCACAGGGTCGCGGCCAGGCAGGGCAGCAGGACGGCGGCGAGGGCGTAGCCCGTCCAGCGGGCCGTGCTCAACCCCAGCCACCAGGCGGCGATCCGGTCCTCCCAGCGCAGGGCCGCCCACAGCACGGCGGCGCCCAGCAGCAGACCGACCAGGACGTCGCTGATGAAATGCGCGCCCAGGTAGACCCGCGAGAGGGCCACGAGCGCGATGACGGCGGCGGCCGCCCACAGCACGGCGCGGCGGCCGGACCGGAGACCGAGGTAGCCCCAGGTGACCGTGGCGCCCTGGGCGTGTCCGGAGGGGAGGCCGAAGCTGGCATGGCTCGCGTAGGCCTTGACATGGGCGTCGAACCAGGAGGGCCGTGCGCCGTAGAACACCGACTTGAGCAGGTAGTTAAGCATGCCGGAGGAGGCGACCACGATGAAGAGGCGGGCGCCCAGTCCGGGGCTGACACACCAGAAGACCAGGGCGAGCACGACGATGATGACGGCGTGGGAGCCGAGGTGGGTGATCGCCCCCAGCGGATGGGCGAGCCAGTCCCCCAACCCTTGGAGCCACCGGATGGGGGTGGTCTCCGCCTCCCACAGCACGTCCATGGCCAGGTGCTCGGCCTTCCAAGCGTTCAACGCGCAACTCCCACGGGTCCGCGCCTGGCAACGCGCTCACGCCGCGCCGCTCCCCCGCACGCGCGAACGCGGAGGGGAAGACGGAGCCGCGACCAAGCGGAATCAACGACTATGAGTCGCACAGCCTAGGGCCGCAGGCCGCGCGTGTACCACCCGCGCGCGCAGCCGTGTCGGGATCGTTGCGCACGGGCTGGCCTGGAGGTGGGGGCGGGTCGGCCCCGTCAGGGTCACTCCCGCCCGGATGCCTTGGCGGCCAGGGAGCGCAGGGAGTCGACGGCCCCGGACGGGTCCTGTGCTCCGTAGACGGCCGAACCGGCGACGAAGACGTCGGCCCCGGCCTCGGCGGCGCGCTCGATGGTCTCGGCGCTGACACCGCCGTCGACCTGGAGCCAGACGGAGGCGTCGCGGCTGTCGAGGAGCTCCCGCGCCCTGCGGATCTTGGGCAGGACCATGTCGAGGAACTTCTGGCCGCCGAAACCGGGCTCGACGGTCATGAGCAGGAGCATGTCCATCTCGCCGATGAGGTCGGCGTAGGGCTCGACCGCCTCGGCGGGGTTGAGGGCCAGGCCCGCGCGGGCACCGAGGCGGCGGATCTCGCGCAGGGTGCGCACGGGCGCGCCGGCGGCTTTGGCGTGGATGGTGACGCTGCCCGCGCCCGCCTCGGCGTAGGCCGGGGCCCAGCGGTCGGGCTCCTCGATCATCAGGTGGCAGTCCAGCGGAGTGTCGGTCGTCTTGATCAGGGACTCTACGACCGGCAGTCCCAACGTCAGGTTCGGGACGAAGTGGTTGTCCATCACGTCGACGTGGAGCCAGTCGGCGGACGGGGACACGGCGGCCGCTTCGTCGGCGAGGTGCGCGAAGTCGGCGCTCAGGATGCTGGGTGAGATCTGGATGGCCACGGGTGCAGTGTAACCACGGAGCCCGGAGCTGCGCGTACGCGGTCGGGTGGGGTCCGCTCCCGTTCTCACGGGAACGGGGATGATCCCATATCGCACCTTTACAAAGTAGATCAATACAGTCCTTCCTCCGGGCACTGGCCGAGAGGGATGAGAAGGGGTGACCCGGCGCGCACGGGCGCCGCAGGAGTACTCTTCGCCCCACCCGCCCTGATCGACCGGAGGATTCCCGTGAGTGAGGACACCGAGGTGAACCTGGGCGTCGTCTGCGAGCACGCCGACGCTCTCCGCGACCGGATGCGACGGGTACCCGAAGGACCCGCTCTGGTCGATGCGGTACTCGGGGCCGCCCGCGACGGCGAGGACGTGTCTGCGGCACTGGCCGACCTCCAGGGGGCGCTGGCCGCGACCGACGAGCAGGGGTTGGCCGGATACACCGACGGCATCCACTACGTGGGCTCCCAGAACTTGGGAGTGGCCGGGATCGGCCTGCCCCGCCCCGCCTCCGCCCTGTACGGATGTCCGAGGCAACGGTGTGCGCGGACCTGGGAGCCCACACCGGCCGAGGACGTGCCGGTCTGCCGGGTCAGCGGCACGCCCCTTCGCCCCTCGCGGAAGGGGTAGGGGCGTGGGCGATCTGTGGGCGGAACTGGGCAAGAGGCTCACCGAACGATGGGTGAGCGCCCTCGCCCTGCCCGGAGCCCTCTACCTGGCGGTGGCCGCCGCCGCGTACGCCCTCGGGTGGGCCGCGGCGTGGGACGTGGGCCACCTGGTCGAGCGGATCACCGGCTGGGCCGAGGATCCGCGTGTGGACACCTTCGGCGGGCAGGTGCTGGTGTTCGCGGCCGTGGTGGCCGGTAGCGCCGCCGCGGGACTGGTCGCCCGGGGCCTGGGCTGGCTGGTGGAACGGCTGTGGACGGCCGCGGACTGGGACCGCTGGCCGCCGCCGCTGCGCCGCTGGACCGAGCGGTGGGTGGAGTCGCGGCGCGGACGCTGGGACCGGCTGCGCGAGGAGGTCGAGCGGGCACGCCATGAAGGTGACGGAGCGGTGTTCGCGACGGCCTACGACCGGATGGCGCGGCTCTCCCCCGAACGGCCGGAGCGCCCCACCTGGTGCGGTGACCGGATCGGGGCCGTACGGACACGGCTGGCCCGCGACCACCAGGCGGACCTGGCCGTGCTGTGGCCGCACCTGTGGCTGGTCCTGCCGGAGGAGGAGCGCGCCGAGGTCGCCGGGGCCCGTGAGGGGCTCTTCCGTGCCACGGGGCTGACGGCGTGGGCGCTGCTGTACCTGCCGCTGGCCGTGTGGTGGTGGCCCGCCGTGTTCGTCGCCGCCGCCCTCGCGGCGATCGCGTGGGTGCGGACCCGGCTGGCGGCCGGGACGTACGCCACCCTGGTGGAGGCCACCGTGCGCCTGCACGTCGGCGAGCTGGCCGACCGGCTGGGGATCGCGCACGGCGCGGGGTTCGGAGCGGAACTGGGAGAGAGGCTGACCCTGCGCCTGCGCGCGAGCATGCCGCCGGTGCGCACACCCGCGCCGCAGGCCTCCGAGGGTCCCGTGCGGGAGCGTTGGGACAGCCAGCGCTGAAAGGCGCCAGGACGGAGCGGGTCAGGCCTCCTCGGCCTTGCGGAACAACGCCAGGAACATCGCGTCGGTCCCGTGGAGGTGCGGCCAGAACTGGACGTACCTTCCCTCGGGGCCCGCTGCGAGGTCTGGCACCTCGTCCAGGTAGTCGGCGGCGCGCAACAGCGTGAGGTCGCCGCGCTCGGAGAGGATCCCGCGGACGACCGCGTCGGTCTCCTCCAGGTGCGGCGAGCACGTCACGTAGGCGACCACCCCGCCGGGGCGTGCGGCCTCGACGGCACTGACCAGCAGTGCGTGCTGGAGCGTCGACAGCTCTGAGGCCGAGGTCTCGGTGCGCCGCCAGCGTGACTCCGGGCGGCGGCGCAACGCGCCCAGGCCGGTGCACGGAGCATCCACCAGCACCCGGTCGAAGGCCTTCGGACGCCAGGCGGGCGCGGTGCCGTCGGCGACCACGGCCCGCCCCGCCTCGCGCGGGGCACGGCGCACCGCCTTGGCCACCAGACCGGCGCGTGCGGGCTGTACCTCGGCGGCCAGCAGACGGGCGCCGCGCTGCCCGGCCAGGGACGCCAGCAGAGCGGCCTTACCGCCCGGCCCAGCGCACATGTCCAACCAGCGGGCGTCGTCACCGTGGGCGTCGACCCTGGTCAGGGCCAGGGCGACCAGCTGGCTGGCTTCGTCCTGCACGGCGGCGCGGTTCTGGTGCACCTCCCGGATCGCCGCGGGATCGCCCTCGGGCAGGTAGGCGGCGAACGGCGAGTAGCGGGCCTCCTCGGCACCGGCGGCCACCAGGTCGGCGACGGTGGCACGGCCCGGCTTGGCCACAAGCGTCACCCGGGGGCGCTCGTTGTGCGCGGCGAGCAGGCGCTCGGTCTCGGTCAGTCCGCCGGCGGACCGCTCCCCCAGCGCCCGGGCCAGTTCCTTGACCACCCAGCGCGGATGGCTGTGTACGACCGACAGGTACCCGCTGGGGTCGACGGCGCGGTCGGGGGCGACCACGGACATCCATTCGTCCAGGCCACGGGCGGACACCCGGCGCAGGACCGCGTTGACGAACCGGCCCCGGTGGTGGCCGACGACCCTGCGAGCCAGGTCCACGGTCGCGCTGACGGCGGCGTGCGGCGGGATCTTGGTGGACAGCAGCTGGTGGGCTCCCAGGCGCAGTAGCGGCACTACCTCGGAGTCCACCGAAGCGAGCGTGCGGTCCACGCAGCGTTCCAGGACGGAGTCGTAGGAGCCCTGGAGACGCAGGGTCCCGTAGGTCAGCTCGGTGGCCAGGGCGGCGTCGCGGCCGCTGATACCGCGCTCGTTGAGCAGGGATGGCAGCAGCAGGTTGGCGTAGGCGTCGCGCTGGTCCACCGCACGCAGCACGTCGTAGGCGACCCGGCGCGCGGGGTCGCGGGGCCTGGGCGGCCCGGACCCGCCCTGACCGCCGCCCTGACCGGGCTTTCCACCTCTGCGGGGGCGGCGGTGCGGGGATCGGGACTGCTCACTCAACGTGTGTGCCTCAACAAACCGGGGACGGGGCCTGCGGGCTTGGGCCCGCCAAGGTCGAGACTACGGCAGCTCAGGAGCCCAGGCGGTCGTCTCCGGTGGGACGCACGCCACGTGCCCAGTCGACCGCGGCCATGGCGCGCTTGCCCTGGGGCTGCACCTCGCCCAGGACGACCGGGTGAGTGCTGGTTCCGACGATGACGCGCCTCTTGTCGACGTGCAGCTGGCCGGGGTCGAGCATCGGTGTGTCGGCGTCGGGAAGGGGGGTGACGGGGCCGAGCTTGAGGCGGACGCCGCGGAAGGTGGTCCAGGCACCGGGGGCGGGGGTGCAGGCGCGGGCCACCCGGTCCACGCGCAGGGCGGGGGCGGTGAAGTCGAGCTCGGCGTTCTCGGGGGTGAGCTTGGCGGCGTAGGAGACGTCGTCGGCGGGCTGCTCGACCGGGCTGAGCTGCCCGGCGGCGATGCCGTCGATCGTGCGCACGAGGAGTTCGGCGCCGGAGACGGAGAGCCGTTCGAGGAGTTCACCGCTGGTGTCGGTGGGACGCACGTTCTCGACGAGGGTGCCGTAGACCGGTCCGGCGTCGAGCTCCTTGACGATCTGGAAGGTGGAGGCGCCGGTGAGGTCGTCACCGTGCAGGATCGCGTGCTGAACGGGCGCGGCACCGCGCCAGGCGGGCAGCAGGGAGAAGTGCAGGTTGACCCAGCCGTGACGGGGGATGTCGAGTGCGGACTGCGGCAGGAGGGCGCCGTAGGCGACGACGGGGCAGCAGTCGGGGGCGATCTCGGCCAGCCGCTCCAGGAACTCGGGGTCGCCCGCCTTGGCGGGCTTGAGGACCTCGATGCCCTCGCCGGCGGCGAGTTCGCCGACGGGGCTGGCGGAGACCCTCCGGCCGCGCCCGGAGCGGGAGTCGGGGCGGGTGACCACGGCGGCGACCTCGTGGCCGGAGTCGATCAGCGCGCGCAGGGACGGCACCGCCACCTGTGGTGTTCCGGCAAAGACAAGCTTCATCTGGTTGTTGGGCGTGGACACCCCGTCCTCCAGGGCGGGGAGAAGACGCCCTCTCCTTTCTGTCACTTTCCTGTCGCTTTCCGCTACTAGATCACAGAGCGGTTACTACGATGTGACCCATGGCGAGGAAGACGGTGAAGCGGGCGTTCAAGTACTGGCTCTACCCCGCCGATGCGCGGGCAGCGGAGCTGTCGCGCACGTTCGGGTGTGTGCGCCTGGTCTAGGACAAGGCTCTCGCCGAACGCACCCGGGCCCGGCACCAGCGCCAGGAAAGGGTGGGCCGCCCCCCAGACCCCGGCGATGCTCACCGGCTGGAAGAAGACCAAGGATCTGGCCTTCCCCGACGAGGTCGGCGCCGATGCGGGGACCACGTCCTTGGTGACGTTGTCGACGGGGAGGAGGTGGTCGTGGTCGAGGACCTGACCGTGCGCAGCCTGCCGAAGAACGGCACCCTGGCGCGTGCGGCCTCGGACGCGGCGTGGACGCGGCTGCGGTCGGTGCTGGAGTACGAGTGCGCGTGGTACGGGCGGGACCTGGTCGTGGCGGACCGGTTCCTTCCCTCCTCCAGGCTGTGCTCGGCGCCCGGGTGCGGGTACGTCCACGCGTGGCCGGCGTCGGGTGCGCGCGAGTGGAGGTGTCCCAGGCGCGGCACCACCCATGACCGTGACGTGGACGCGGCGAGCGGCCTCGAAGCCGCCGGGCCGGCGGTGCTGGCCTGTGGAACTGGTGTGAGACCTCAACGGGAGTCCTCCCGGACGGGGCGACCGGCGACGAAGCAGGAAGGCCACGGGGCGACCCGTGACGGGGCCCGGGCCCCGAACCACCGTCAGGTGGTTCCGAAGCCCCCTCCTTGAGGAGCGGGGAGGAAGCCAAGCGCGGTATCCCCTCCACTCGCCCGGGACCACGACCGGGTTCCCGTGTGCGGGGTCCGCGGAGGGGGAAGCGGGGGAGCCCACGGGCACGGTCTGTCGGGTCTCCAGTTCTACCAGTTACCGGGAACGGGACCCGCCCACGCGGCGGCGGTGTCGCCGCGTGGGCGGACGCCGCCGGATCCGTCGCACGGGGCCGTGTCGCACCCTTCTGATAGACAAAGAGTGATGACAGCGCAGCCCGGCCAGCCCGACAGGGCCCTCTTCGACCTTCCGGAGCAGGAGAAGAGCAAGGCCCCGGCGACCAGGAAGTCCCGCCGCCCGGCCCCGCGCAGGCCGGCCGAGCGGCTACCGGTCGCGCGCGTGATCGTGGACACCCCGCTTCCCCACCTGGACCGGTACTTCGACTACCGGGTACCCGCCGACATGGACGAGGCGGCGGTGCCCGGCTGCCGGGTCAGGGTGCGGTTCAACAACCGCCAGCTGAACGGCTTCCTGGCCGAGCGGGTGGAGACCTCGGAGTTCTCGGGCAGACTGGCGTACCTGGAGGCGGTCGTCTCTCCGGAACCGGTACTGACCCCCGAGATCCTGGGACTGGCCCGTGCGGTCGCCGACCGGTACGCGGGCACGCTGAGCGACGTACTGCGCCTGGCCGTGCCGCCCCGCCACGCCCGCGTGGAGAAGGAGGAGGCCAAGGCTGCCGAAGCCGCGGACACGTCCGAGGCCGGTCACGGCGCGGCGGGGGCCGCCGACGAGGACGGTTCCGCGTCCGGAGCCGAGCCGGGAGCGGCGGAGCCCGGCCCCTGGGCGAACTACCCCGAGGGCCCCTACTTCCTGCGGGCTCTGCACGAGGGCCAGCCCGCCCGCGCGGTGTGGAACGCCCTGCCCGGCACGGACTGGGCGGAGTCGGTGGCGGTCGCCGCGAGGGAGACACTGGCGGCGGGACGCGGCACGGTGGTCGTGGTGCCCGACGGCCGCGACGTCGAGGCCGTCGACACCGCGCTGAACCTCCAGTTGGGCGGCGGGCGACACGTGGCGCTCACCGCCGGCCTCGGGCCCGCGGAACGTTACCGGCGCTGGCTCTCGGTGCTGCGCGGCCGGGTCCGGGTGGTGGTCGGCACGCGCGCGGCGGTGTTCGCGCCCGTCCGTGACCTGGGGCTGGTGGTGCTGTGGGACGACGGCGACGACGTGCACGCCGATCCGCACGCCCCCTACCCGCACGCGCGCACGGTGCTGTCGATGCGCGCGCACCGCGCGGGCGCCGGTGCGCTGATCGGCGGGCACACCCGTACCACCGACGCCCAGCTGCTCGTCGAGTCGGGGTGGGCGCACCCCCTGGTCGCCGACCGGGCGACGCTGCGCCGGCTCGCGCCGATGGTGCGCGCGGCCGGGGACGACCGGGAGCTGGCACGCGACGAGGCGGCGCGGTCGGCGCGGATGCCGAGCGTGGCCCTGCGCGCGGCGCGTGAGGCCGCACGTACCGGCCCGGTGCTCTTCCAGGTGCCGCGCCGGGGTTACCTGAACACACTGGCGTGCGCCGGATGCCGCGAACCCGCACGCTGCGACTCCTGTCGGGGTCCGCTCGCGGTGCGCGGTTCCCACGCCATGCCCTCATGCGGCTGGTGCGGCCGGGTGGCCGGCCAGTGGGCGTGCCAGGAGTGCGGTGTCACCCGCATGCGCGCCGTGGTGGTGGGCGCCCGGCGCACCGCCGAGGAGCTGGGCCGGGCCTTTCCCTCGCTGACCGTGCGCACCTCGGGCCGCGAGGAGGTCCTGTCGCGGGTGGCGGACTCGCCGTCGCTGGTGGTGGCGACCCCGGGCGCCGAACCGGTGGCGGAGAACGGGTACGCGGCGGCGGTGCTGCTGGACGGCTGGGCTCTGCTGAACCGGATGGACCTGCGCGCCTCGGAGGAGGCGTTGCGGCGCTGGTTGAACGCCGCGGCGCTGGTGCGGCCGGGCGGCGCGGTGGTGGTGTCGGCCGAGGTCTCGCTACCGGTGGTGCAGTCGTTCGTGCGCTGGGACCCTGCTGGCTTCGCCGAGCGCGAGTTGGCCGAACGCCGTGAGCTGGGCTTTCCCCCGGCGGTGTCGATGGCCTCGGTCACCGGCGGCCAGGAGCACGTGCGTGAGCTGCTCGACCAGATCGAGCTGCCCGAGGCGGCCGAGCTGTTGGGACCGGTACCGGTGGGGTCGGACCGCGCGGTCGGCCCGGACGGCACCGACCAGACGGAGCGCGCGCTGCTGCGGGTGCCCCGCGCCGGGGTGGGCGCGCTGACCCGGTCGCTGAAGGTGGCGGCCTCGGCGCGCAGCGCGCGCCGGGACGAGCACCTGGCGCAGGTGAGGGTGGACCCGCTGCACGTGGTCTAGTGCGTCGGCCGCAAGCGTTGTCGGCCTCCGCCAGGAGTCCCCCGCGCGGGGGCCGGGTCCGCCCCTCCGTGGTGAAAACGAATCAGCGGTCGTATCCCGCGCGGTACAGGTCGCGCAGAACCGCCACCTCGGCGCTGTGATGGATGATCTCCCGGTTGAGGTGGAGCACCAGCGCGACCATCGGCAGGTCCGCCCACTGGGGTGACTCGGCGTCGCCCACGGGCGCGGCCAGGCCGTCATCGTCCATCGCCTGGATGTGCCCGGACCAGGTCTCGTAGGCGTAGCGCAGCCGCTGCTTGGCGTCGGTGGCGGTCGAAGGCCAGTCGATGCCCCTACTCGTGGCGGTGCGGTCGCCGAAGTGCCAGTTGATACGGGTCTCCAGCACTTCCACGACGATGTGCCCGAGCCGCCAGGCGATGGTGGTCACCGGCGGCGGATCCGGTTCGGGAAGGGCCAGGTCGGGCTGGTGCCGCCCGCCCCGCACCTCGCGGACGGTCCAGGCACCGGGTACCGGCTCCCAGAGGAACTCCTCGTCGGTGAGCCCCTCCAGCCTGGGCCACAGGGAGTACTCCCAGTAGAACTGGAGTTGGGCCAGCACCTCGCCGGTCCAGTTCACCGCCATCGGCGTGTTCCCCTCCCCCGCTCGGATGACCTGCGGCCGAGTCCTGCCAGGGTTCCGGTTCCCTGACCGGACACGTCCTCGTCCGGGTAGGGCCACCATTCTATATCGGCGGCCCCCGGCTCAACCGGCAGGAACGGTGAGAAAGCACTCTCGACCACCGCCCGCGGCGCCGGGGAGGCGAGTGCGAGGTAGCCACCACCGCGCATGAGGGTGTGCAGGTCCTCGATCCCGGCGGGCGGGCCGTCCGCGGGGAAGGGACGTGTCATCAGAACGGCGACGGGCTCGTCGAAGTCGACGAGCCCGGAGGTGCTGAGGCGGCGCAGGAGCGCGTCGGAGCCGGAACCGTCACCGGAGAGCACCGTGGTGCCCGCGCCGGAGAGCATGCCCGCCGTGCCGTGCGGGGCGACGTGGACCACCGAGGCGTCGGGGGCGGCGGCATGGACGCGCTCAGCGGTGCCGGGAACGGGACAGCCCCAGTCGACGAACTGTCGCACGCCCGCGTCGGCGCACAGGTAGGCGATCACCCGCCCCAGGAAGGCCTGGTGCAGGCGGGTGTGCACGGTGCGCTGGGTCTCGGGTGGCTCGCACTCCCGTGGACCGAGACTGACCACGCGTGAGCGCTGGCCGGGGACCGGCACGGGTTCGCGTCCGCGGAACGCGGCCGTGAGCGGGCCTGTCTTGGGTCCTCGGACGTTGGTCACGATCACGTTCCCCCAGCCGGTTCGCTCGCGGGAGGCAGGACGCGCCGCGGGGTGGGCCGGTCGGGCCCGGGTAGCGTCGCGCCATGCCGTCAGGGCCCGATGGTACCGCCTGGGAAAGTGATCCTCAGCACATGGGTGAGTGGTATGTGCCCCATTTCGCCCTTTGTGGACCCTTGCGACACAATCGAGCAGGCAACGTCCGCGTTCCCTTCCGCCGAGCGCGCAGAACATTCGGTGCCCCGAGCTCGAAGGGGCGGGCGGGGCCGGCGTCCCGTCGCCAGGGGCACCCAAGGGACCCACCCCGCCGCAGGGGGCCCGGCGGGGTGGGTCCCTCCCCCCGGTCGTAACAGCTTGTCAGAGCACTCGCTCGGGGTCCGGCACCGGGGCCAGGCGACCGTCGCAGTCGGCGTACTCCCAGCGCGGCCCGTGTGCGACCAGGTCGGCGATCGCGCCGACGAGCCGGTCCACGTGCTCCCAGGTGGTGCCCACGCCCAGGCTCGCCCGAACCGCCTGTGTGTGGCCCTCGGGCAGCAGGTGGCGGGTGAGCGGATGAGCGCAGAACAACCCGTCGCGCACCCCGATCCCGTACTCGGCGGACAGGGCGGCGGCCAGCAGATCCGCGGGCAGGCCGTCCACGGTGAACGACACGATGCCCACCCGGGGGTGCTCGCCGCCCCACAAGGTCAGCTCGGTGAAGCCGTCGACCTCGGCCAGCCCCGCGCGCAACCGCTCCAGCAGCGCCGACTCGCGGATGTGCAGCAGTTCCTGCGTGACTGGGGTGAAGGTGTCGCAGACGGCGGCCAGCGCCACGGCGCCCAGCACGTTGGGGCTGCCCGCCTCGTGCCTGGCGGGCAGGTCGTTCCACACCACCTCGTGTTCGGTGACCGACTGGGTGGCACCACCGCCGGAGAGGTAGGGCACGGCCTCGCGCAGCCAGTCAGCGCGTCCGGCCAGTACACCGGAACCGAAGGGGGCGTAGAGCTTGTGGGCGGACAGGGCGACGTAGTCGGCACCTGTCTCCTCCAGGCTGAAGGACAGGTGGGGCACGTACTGGGCGGCGTCCACGACCACGCGGGCGCCCTCGGCGTGCGCGGCCTCCACCAGCTCCTCCACCGGCCAGATCTCGCCGGTGACGTTGGAGGCGGCGGTCACGCACAGCAGCCGGGGCCCCTCGGGGGCCCCGCGCAGTGCGGCGCGGGCGGCCTCCACCGCGCCGCCGGGGGTGGCGGGCAGGGGCAGGCGCACCACACGTCCGGCTGGGGAGGCGGAGTGCTCCCAGGGCAGCAGGCTGGCGTGGTGCTCGGACTCGAAGACCACGACCGTGCAGCCCTCGGGCACCGAGCGGGCCAGCAGGTTGAGGGCGTCGGTGGTACCGCGCACGAACACCACGGCGTCCGCGGGCTGGGAGCGTGTCCCCAGGAAGCGGGCCACGCTGCGCCGGGCCCGCTCGTAGGCGTCGGTACTGACCTGGGAGTGGTGGCCCGCGCCGCGGTGCACGCTGGCGTAGTAGGGCAGCGCCTCGGACAGGGCCTCGGCCACCGGGGTCAGGCAGGGTGCACTGGCCGCGTAGTCGAAATTGGCGTACTCGACACGCTCGCCGGTGACCAGGGGGACGCCCTCCTCGGAGGCGACGATCGTGCACCGGTCGGTGTCGGACGAACGCACCGAACGGGCGGAACGGGCAGTGTGGATGGAGCTGACAGTGGTCATGGGACACCTCGCCTGCGGGTCGTGGGACCCGCGGGGTGCCGTAACGGCGACGCCTCCGGGGTCCGCGCTTGTCCGACACGGTCGTGTCGGGACCTGGTCCTCACCCGGGGCACCCCACCGCGGAAGGAGGGTTGCCGGCCAGCAAGCCGGGGCTTGACGCTGGCACTCGTGACCTGCGAGGCAGGTTAACACAGCCGCCCCGCGAAGAACAGCGCACGTCCCGTGCGGCCCGAACCACCGCCCCGCTTGACAGCCGCGAACGCGGTGGGGACATACTTGTCCCTGCCTGCCCTCACGCCGCGGGTGTCCGGTTCCCCCCGGCCGCCCTCCAGGCGCGAGACTCCAGAGCGTCGGAGTTTTCGCGTGCCCGCGAGCGAGAGGTGTGTATGTCGTACGGCGACGAACGTATCCAGCAGGTCTTCCGCAATCCCAGGGTCGTCCTGGTCTCCGGCTACGCCCGCCTTCCCGACACGGTGGCGAGCCATTCCCAGTACCAGCGCCTCGGCGTCGTCCTCGCCGTGGACACCGCGGACGGCCGCATCGTCGCCGCGGACACCACCCTGCTCACCGACCTGGCCAAGGACTTCTTCCGCGCCCTGGTCGAGGGCTCGTCGGTGACAGAGGACATCGCCGAACTCGTGCAGCGGGTACAAACTCGGTACGCGGGCCAGTCCGGTGCCGCGCTGACCACCGCCCTGCGCCGGTGCCTGGAGACCTACGGCCAACTGCGGGAGGGCGACCAGCTCCCCGGCGGCCCCGACGGCAAGGAGTGAGCAGTTCCGTGACCGACACACGTTCTGAGCCTGAGTCCGGCTCCACCGCACCGCTACCGCTGGCGGGGGTGCGCGTCACCGATCTGTCCCGGGTACTGGCGGGCCCGTACGCCACCATGCTGCTCGCGGACATGGGCGCCGAGGTGGTCAAGGTGGAACAGCCCGGGCGCGGTGACGACACCCGCTCCTGGGGGCCGCCATGGGCCGGGGCCACGGCGGCCCCGGACAGCGGGCACAGTCCCGGTGAGGCGGCCTACTTCCTGTCGGTGAACCGCAACAAGCGCAGCATGGCCGTGGACCTGAAGGACCCCGAGGGCCTGGCCGCCGTACAGGAGCTGTGCGCGGCCTCCGACGTGGTGATCCAGAACTTCCGGCCGGGGGTGATCGACCGGCTCGGGCTCGGCTACGAGGCGGTCAGCGCCCGCAACCCGGCCGTCGTGTACTGCTCGGTGAGCGGGTTCGGGCCCGAGCACGAGCCGAGCACACGCCCCGGCTTCGACATCGTGGTGCAGGCCGAGAGCGGCCTGATGGCCACCACCGGTCCGGCCGAGGGGCCGGCGAGCAAGGTGGGCGTGGCCCTGACCGACGTGCTCACGGGGCTGAACGCGGCCGTGGGCGTCCTCGGCGCGCTCATGCGGGCCCGCGTGACCGGCAGGGGCGAGAACATCAGCGTGTCGCTGATCAACTCCACCCTGTCCGGTCTGGTCAACCTCACCCAGCAGGCGCTGGTGACGGGGACCGAACCCGCCCGGGTCGGCAACGCGCACACCACGATCGTGCCCTACCAGACCTTCCCCGCCGCGGACGCGGAGATCGTCGTCGCCGCCGGGAACGACGCCCTGTACCAGCGGCTGTGCGCGGCCCTGGGCCGCCCCGACCTGGGCGGGGATCCCCGGTACGCCACCAATCCGGGGCGGGTGGCGCACCGTGGTGAGCTGGTCGCGGAGCTGTCGGCGACCCTGCGCACCCAGCCCGCCGACCACTGGATGGCGGTGCTGGTGGAGGCCGGGGTCCCGGTGGGGCGGGTCCGCGGGGTACTGGACGCCCTGCGCACCGCCGACGCCAGCGGCGACGACGTCCTGCGCACCGTGGAGCACCCCACCGCCGGGCTGCTCGAACAGGTCCGCGCGGGGTTTCGGCTGGAGGACACCCCGCCGCCGCTCACCGCACCGCCGCTGCTGGGCCAGCACTCCCGGCAGATCCTCGCCGAGTTGGGCGTGGACGAGTCGAGCGTGGACGAGATGGTCAAGCGCGGCGCCGTTCAGCAGTCCGATCCCGCCTGATCCGCGACCGTCCGCACGACCGCGCGTCCGAGAACCCGGATCCGCTTCCCAGTCCGGCCGCATGAGCCGACCGCATCACGAAGGGAACACCCACAAGAAAGGTAAGGACACCATGACCGATTCCCGTAAGCCCGCCGCCCCGGACCCGAGCGACTTCATGTCCGTGGACGCCGAGCTGTCCGACACCGAACGCGACGTCCGCGACGCCGTGCGCGGCTTCGCGGCCCGCGAGCTGCTGCCGAACGTGGCCGACTGGTTCGACGCGGGCACCCTGCCCGATCCGCGCGGGCTGGCCAAGGCCTTCGGCGACCTAGGGGTGCTGGGTATGCACCTGGAGGGGTACGGCTGCGGCGGCTCCAGCGCGGTCGCCTACGGCCTGGCCTGCCGCGAGCTGGAGGCGGTCGACTCGGGCCTGCGCAGCTTCGTGTCGGTACAGGGTTCGCTGGCGATGGCCGCCATCCACAAGTACGGCTCCGAGGAACAGAAGAACGAGTGGCTGCCGAGGATGGCCGCCGGTGAGGCGATCGGCTGCTTCGGCCTGACCGAGCCCGACTCCGGCTCCGACCCCGGTTCCATGCGCACCCGCGCCCGCAAGGACGGGTCGGACTGGGTGCTCAACGGCACCAAGATGTGGATCACCAACGGCTCGGTGGCCGACGTCGCGGTGGTGTGGGCCGGCACCGACGAGGGGGTACGCGGATTCGTGGTGCCCGCTGGCACCCCCGGGTTCTCGGCCAACGTCATCCACAGGAAGCTGTCGCTGCGCGCGTCCATCACCTCCGAGCTCGTGCTGGAGGACGTGCGGCTGCCCGCCGACGCGCTGCTGCCCCTGTCCCGAGGTCTGGGCTCTCCACTGTCGTGTCTGAACGAGGCCCGCTACGGCATCGTGTGGGGCGCGGCCGGTGCCGCCCGCGCCTGCTATGAGGCGGCGCTGGAGTACGCGCTGAGCCGCGAGCAGTTCGGTCGGCCCATCGCCGGGTTCCAGCTCACCCAGCGCAAGCTCGCCGACATGGTGGTGGACGTCAACCACGCCAACATGACGGCGCTGCGGATCGGTCGGCTGAAGGACGGGGGCGACTGCCACCACAACCATGTGAGCTTCGGCAAGTTCTCGTGTGTGGCCGCCGCCCAGAGGGTGGCCGGCGCCGCACGCTCGGTGCACGGCGCCAACGGCATCACACTGGAGTACCCGGTGATGCGGCACATGGTGAACCTGGAGACGGTCGCCACGTACGAGGGCACCGAGGAGATCCACGCGCTCAGCATCGGCCAGTCGGTGACGGGGATCCCCGCGTTCCGCTAGGCCCGGTGCGAAAGGCCGGGGGGCGGAGGCGGGCGCGTTTCCACTCCCCGGTGTCATCGGCCGCGCGCAACCACCAGAATGGGGAGCATCCGAGCGAGGGAGTTGCCGAGATGGGGAACGAGCCGACGAAGCGGTTCGAGATGACGCGGCTACGGCGGACGGCCAACGCCTGCGTCAGCGGCTTCGTCAAGTACGGGGTGTGCCTGCCCGAGTTGCACCTGCTCACCACACGTGGGCGCAAGACGGGCTTCCTGCGCACCATCCCGCTCAGTGTGCTGGACAGCGACCGCGGCCGGTTCCTGGTCGCCCCCTACGGGGAGGTCGACTGGGTCCGCAACCTGCGCAAGGACGGCTTCGCGACGCTGCGCCAGGGAGGCTGGATCGAATTGGTCAGCGTGCGCGAACTGGACGCCGAGGAAGCCGCCCCGTTGCTGAGGGAGTATCTGAACCACCCACGGGCCGCCATGGTGGGGCTGTACTTCGAGACGCCGCCGGACGCCCCGGACGAGGCGTTCGCCGCCGAGGCCGACCGCCACCCGGTCTTCGAGATCGTGCGTTCGACCACGGTCCGTATCTGACCGGAGGGTCCGCGAGGACCCCGGGCGCCCTGGGTGCCCGGGGTCCTCGCCCGTCCGGGCCCTCGGGCCGCCCCGCGAGCAGGAGTCGTGGCCGCCCTCAGTTGCGTACGCGGTAGACGTCGTAGACGCCGTCCACGCTCCGCACCGCGCGCAGCACGCTGCCCAGGTGGGCGGGATCGGCCATCTCGAAGGTGAAGCGGCTCTGCGCCACCCGGTCGCGGCTGGTCTGGACGGTCGCGGACAGGATGTTGACGTGCTGGTCCGACAGCACCCGGGTGATGTCGGACAGCAGCCGGGACCGGTCCAGGGCCTCCACGTGCAGCGCTACCAGGAACATGGAGTCCTCAGTGGGCGACCAGTCCACCTTCACCATGCGTTCGGTGTCCAGGGTCGCGGTGTTCACGCAGTCCTTGCGGTGCACCGACACTCCGTTGCCCCGTGTCACGAAGCCGACGATCTCGTCCCCCGGCACGGGCGTACAACACTTGGACAGGCGCGCCCACACGTCGGCGTCGCCCTCCACGACCACGCCCGGGTTTCCGGACTGCTGCTGGCGGATCGCCGCCTTGGTCGGCAGGGACGACTCGGCGATGTCCTCGGTGCGGCTCTCCAGCCCGCCCATCGAGTCGACGAGCTTGCCCACCACGTGCTGCGCGCTGACCTGGCGCTCGCCCACGGCCGCGTACAGCGAGTCCACGTCCGGATAGCGCAGGTCGCGGGCCAGGGCGATGATCGTCTCGCCGCTGAACAGGCGCTTGACCGGCAGCTCCTGCTTGCGCATGACCTTGGCGATCTCGTCCTTGCCCTGGTCTATGGCGGCCTCGCGGCGCTCCTTGGTGAACCAGTGGCGGATCTTGTTGCGGGCACGTGCGCTCTTGACGAAGTTCAGCCAGTCCCGGCTGGGCCCGGCGTCGGGTGTCTTGGAGGTGAGGACCTCCACCGTCTCGCCGTTGTGCAGCTCGTTCTCCAGCGGCACCAGCCGACCGTTGATACGGGCGCCCACGGTGCGGTGACCGACCTCGGTGTGCACCGCGTACGCGAAGTCGACGGCGGTGGAGCCCTGCGGCAGGGAGATGACGTCGCCGCCCGGGGTGAAGACGAACACCTCCTGCACCGACAGGTCGAAGCGCAGCGACTCCAGGAACTCGCCGGGGTCCTTGGTCTCCTGCTGCCAGTCGATGAGCTGGCGCAGCCATTGCATGTCGGAGCTGCCCTTGGGCTTCTCGCCCCCGCTACCGCGGTCCTCCTTGTACTTCCAGTGCGCGGCGATGCCGTACTCGGCGCGCCGGTGCATCGCCCGGGTGCGGATCTGTAGCTCGACCGGGTTGCCGGAGGGCCCTATGACCGTCGTGTGCAGCGACTGGTACATGTTGAACTTGGGCATCGCGATGTAGTCCTTGAACCGCCCCGGCACCGGGTTCCATCGCGCGTGGATGGTCCCCAGGGCCGCGTAGCAGTCGCGGACGCTGTCCACCAGTACCCGTACGGCGATGAGGTCGTAGATCTCGTCGAAGCCGCAGTTGCGGGCGATCATCTTCTGGTAGATCGAGTAGTAGTGCTTGGGGCGCCCGCGCACGGTGGCCTTGAGCTTGGACTCGCGCAGATCCGCCGAGACCGCCTCGATGACCTCCTGGAGGTAGACGTCGCGGCGCGGAGCGCGCTCCGACACCAGGCGGGCGATCTCGTCGAAGCGCTTGGGGTAGAGGGTGGCGAACGCCAGGTCCTCCAGCTCCCACTTGATGGTGTTCATGCCCAGCCGGTGGGCGAGCGGGGCGAAGATCTCGAGGGTTTCGCGGGCCTTCTTCTCTCGTTTGGCCTTGGAGGGGAGATAGCGCAGGGTGCGCATGTTGTGCAGGCGGTCGCACAGCTTGATGACCAGCACCCGGATGTCGCGCGCCATGGCCACGACCATCTTGCGGACCGTCTCGGCCTGGGTGGCCTCGCCGTACTTGACCTTGTCGAGCTTGGTGACGCCGTCGACCAGCTCGGTGATCTCGTCGCCGAAGTCGGCGCGCAGCTCCGCCAGGGAGTAATCGGTGTCCTCGACCGTGTCGTGCAGCAGGGCGGCGGCCAGGGTGGCCTCCTGCATGCCCAGCTCGGCGAGGATCGTGGCGACCGCGAGCGGGTGGGTGATGTAGGGGTCGCCGCTCTTGCGCTTCTGGTCACGGTGGTGGTGGGCGGCGACCTCGTAGGCGCGCTCGATCAGCCGCACGTCCACCTTCGGATGGGTGGCACGCACTGTCTTGATCAGTGGTTCGAGCACCGGGTTCATCGTTACTCCCCGCTGGGCGCCGAGTCGGGCGAGCCTTCTGCGTACTCGCACCGTGGAGGGCGTGGTGGAGGGGGACGGCTGCCGCGTGGCTCCCGCTCCAGAGACGTCGGAGGGCGCCGCTTCGTCCGCGGCGCCCTCCGGGCGGTCTCCCCGTGGTCTTGTGGTGGCGTCCGGCACACCGGTGCCGTCCGCTTGCCCTCCTGGCATGGTCGGCCTCGGCTCACCTGGGGCGTTCTGCCGCGTTTCGCTCGCCGCTACCGCCCCGGTCGAAACCACTTCGCTTGGCATGCCTACCTCCCGCGGGTCCGCCCGGGTCGCGCGGGCGCCATCGGCGCCGCCCGGCTCCACCGGTGCACGTGCGTGTCATCAGGGCCAGTCGTGACGTGACCGCCGCGGTACCTCTCCCACCAGTCTAGTGGGACCGTCCCCGCGGACACGGGAATGGTCCGAGCCTCCCGCTTCCGACACATTGCCGGGTGTGACACAGACCACCAGGGGCGACACCCCCGGTGATGGAGTACATCAACGATGACGAACCGTCGCGCATTCCCCCACGGGAAGGGCACCGGTCACGGCGCGGGTCGGCGGGGTCAGACCGAGAGGAGGGTGTGCAGCTCCACGTCGGGCATCTTCTCGCGCCCTCGGAGCGCGGAGAGCTCCATCAGCACGGAGAATCCCACGACCGTACCACCCGCCTTGCCGACCAGGTCCACCGCGGCTTTGCCGGTGCCGCCGGTGGCGAGGACGTCGTCAACGATCAGCACACGGCTGCCCGGGGTGACGGCGTCGGCGTGAATCTCGACGGTCGCGGTGCCGTACTCCAGATCATAGGCCTGGTCGATGGTCTTCGCGGGCAGTTTCCCGGCTTTGCGCGCGGGAACGAAGCCGGATCCCAGTGCCATGGCGACCGGGGCCCCGAAGATGAACCCCCGCGCCTCCAGGCCGATCACGTGGTCCACCCCGACGCCGCGGAAGGGCTCGGCGAGGCCGTCCACCGCGGCGGCGAAGGCCTCCCGGTGGTTGAGCAGCGGCGTAATGTCCTTGAACAGAATGCCGGCGTGCGGGAAGTCTGGGATATCGCGAATGTGCGCCTGGATGAGCTCCGGGCTCGGGACGGCGTCCGCGGTCGCGGTGTCGTCGGGCATGTGCGGTGGGACCTTCTACTGGATTGTGGGCTGTCCGGGGTTCCGGACTGCTGGGGCTGCGAACCGCTGGAGCCGCAGGAGTTACGGATCGGAGCGCTGAGCCGTCGGCTTCCTGCCGCACACAGCGGTACCGGCCCCCGGTCGGGGGCCGGTACCGAAGTCTGTCGGGCCGCGGCAGCCGTACGGCGCTGCTCCCCCGTCGCGTGGCGGGGCACCGTCCGGCGGACGGGTGAGCAGGGAGTGTTCCGTGGAAGCTTTCGTCCGCATCGACACGACCTGCCCCTGGGCTCCTAGCCCTTGGGCTTGTCGTCGTCGCCGAAGTCGGGGCGGTCCTCCACCGGCGTGTCATCGGCGGCCGGGGTGACGACCTCGCCGATACCGGCCTTGAGCATGCGGATGCGGGTGCCGGGCGCGATCTCCAGCACGGCGTCCTGCTCGTGGATCTCGACGACGGTGGCGAAGATGCCGGCCTTGGTCATCACCTCGACACCGGGGGCCAAGGCTTTCTGCATCTGCGTCTCCTGCTGGCGGCGCTTCTGGTTCGGGCGCCAGAACAGCAGCCAGAACACCAGAAGGATCAGCAGGAACGGGAACAGCATACCGAGGAGTCCGCCCGTGGGCTCTCCTTCGGCTGCGAGGTGGTAAAGGCCCTGCACGGGGGCGTCCTTCCTGACGTTTCGTCGTGTGGCCGACGGCTGCCGGCTCGGACACCGCCACGGCCACCTTCTTCGCGTCGGTCCGGACCGTGCGGTCCGAACCGTACCCGGCACGTACAACGCGCTGGAGAGCGGACTCGTTCCGCCGGTGTCGAACGACACGCACGGAGCCTTGCCCCGTATCGGCTGGTTCGTCCCAGCTTACGTGGCGTCGGTCACCGATATCCCACCGGCTGAGATCGGAGTGTTAACGGTTCAGCCCCGGTTTCCACGCGTGCCACCCATTGTGCCCGCGCTGACGCCTCGTGTCAGCGTTCCCGGTCAGGGGCTTGCGGTGCCGCCGGTCTCGGAGCCACCCACGGGAGGGGGACCGCCGTTGGCCGCCCCCGCACCGTTGGCGGCCGCCGCGCCGAAGGCCGCGTCCGGCGGGGGTGTGAGCCCCATGTGCGCCCAGGCCTGCGGGGTGGCCACCCGCCCGCGCGGGGTGCGGGCCAGGAAGCCGGACCTGACCAGGAAGGGCTCGGCGACGACCTCCACGGTCTCGGCCTCCTCCCCCACCGAGACCGCCAGCGTGGACAGTCCGACCGGGCCGCCGCGGAAGCGGTTCATCAGTACATCGAGGATGGCCCGGTCCAGCCTGTCCAGGCCCAGCCTGTCCACCTCGTACAGCTCAAGCGCGGCACGGGCGGTGGACAGCGACAACCTGCCGTCACCGCGCACCTCGGCGTAGTCGCGCACCCGGCGCAGCAGCCGGTTGGCGATCCGGGGCGTGCCGCGCGAGCGCCCGGCGATCTCCCGGGCGGCGTCCTCCGCCAGGGGCGCGCCGAGCAGACCGGCCGAGCGGTGCAGGATCAGTTCCAGCTCCGCGGGGGTGTAGAAGTCCATGTGCGCGGTGAACCCGAAGCGGTCGCGCAGGGGGGCGGGGAGCATGCCCGCCCGGGTGGTGGCCCCGACCAGGGTGAACGGGGCGATCTCCAGAGGGATCGCGGTGGCGCCGGGACCCTTGCCGACCATGACGTCGACCCGGAAGTCCTCCATCGCGACGTAGAGCATCTCCTCGGCGGGACGGGCCATCCGGTGGATCTCGTCCAGGAAGAGCACCTCGCCCTCCCGAAGGCTGGAGAGCACCGCGGCCAGGTCGCCGGAGCGCTCGATGGCCGGACCGGAGGTGATGCGCAGCGGAGCACCGATCTCGGCGGCGATGATCATGGCCAGGGTGGTCTTGCCCAGGCCCGGACCGCCGGACATCAGGATGTGGTCGGGCGCCCGGTTGCGCCGTTGGGCGCTGTGCAGCACCAGGGAGAGCTGTTCGCGCACGCGCTCCTGGCCGACGAACTCGTCCAGGACGCGGGGGCGCAGCGCGCTCTCCACCTGGTGGTCGTCCATGCTGGCGTCGGGCGAGACCGCCTCGCGCTCGTAGGCGGGGTCCTCCTCCGGGGCGGACCCGCGGAGGGGTTCGGCAGGTTCCTCGTGGGAGTGGTACACGGGTACTCCTTTCCCCTAGGGAGTGCTCTCGGATGCTTTCGTCTCTGCCGGCGTAGCCGACACTCCACGAGCACGAAACGTTCCAAGAACGACCTAGGCGCGGCTGAGACTGCGCAGGGCGCTGCGCAGCAGGACGGCGACGTCGTCGGTCTCCTTGGCCTCGGCGGCCACGGCCGAGGCCGCGGCTTCGGCGTCCTTGGCCGACCAGCCCAAGCTGGTCAGGCCGGAGACGACCTGGCCGCGCCAGGCTCCGTTGGACTCGCCCCCGGGCGCCTCGGCCTCGGTGCCGGGGAGGGTGCCGTCGGTGAGCACGGGTGCGTCGAGCTTGCCGCGCAGTTCCAGGACGATGCGCTGGGCGCCCTTCTTGCCGATACCGGGCACGCGGGTGAGAGCGGCGGTGTCCTCGGTGGACACGGCGTGGCGCAGGCTGGAAGGGCTGTGGACGGCGAGCATGGCCAGGGCCAGGCGAGGACCGACGCCCGAAGCGGTCTGCAACTGATCGAACAGGTGCTTCTCGTCGTCGTCGGCGAACCCGAACAGGGTCAGGGAGTCCTCTCGGACGACGAGGCTGGTGGCGACGGTACCGGTCTCGCCCACGTGCAGGCGGGACAGCGCGGAGGGGGTGCACTGCACTGTCATGCCGACCCCGCCGACGTCGATCACGGCGCTGCTCGCGCCACGTGCGGCCACCCGGCCGGTGAGGAACGCGATCATCTCGTGTGGGCACCGGGGACGGTGCCCTTCTCCTTCCTGGGGGCGAGGGATTACCGGCCGCGGGTACGGCGGGCCAGTTCCACCTTGCGGGCGAAATCCTGTTGGGCCTGGGCGACGCGGGTCTGGGCCCCGCCTCGCCAGATGTGGCAGATGGCCAGGGCGACGGCGTCAGCGGCGTCGACGGGCCTGGGAGGTCCGTCGAGTCCGAGGATACGCGCCACCATGGAGCCGACCTGCGCCTTGTCGGCGCGGCCGTTGCCGGTGATGGCGGCTTTGGCCTCGCTGGGAGTGTGCATGGCCACGGGCAGACCACGGCGGGCCGCGCAGACCAGGGCGATGCCGCTCGCCTGAGCGGTGCCCATGACGGTGCTGAGGTTGTGCTGGGCGAAGACGCGCTCGACCGCGACGGCGTCGGGCCGGTAGTGGTCCAGCCACTCATCGATCCCGCGCTCGATGCCCACCAGCCGCTGGGGCAGGTCGGTGTCGGCGCTGGTGCGAACGGCGTCGGCGCCGAGCAGGGTGAGCGGTCGGCCGATGGAGCCCTCGACGGCACCGATACCGCACCGGGTCAGTCCCGGGTCGATCCCCAACACGCGCACGCGTTTCACCCTCATCTTATCGAACGCCAGTTCGCACCATGCTAGCGGTGGGCACCGACCCTCGGCGTCGGACCGATCAGGTGTGTCCGTGAACGGTCGACCGGTGGCCGGCGCGGTCCGGAGAACACGATCCGCCTGCCCCCAGCCTTCCACCTTCGGCGGTGCCCTGGGGACAGTACCGTTCTCGGGCCCCGACGCGGGGCAGGGCCGCACCATCCCTCCTCCTTGGTCGATGAGCACAAACAGGGGAAAGCTCTTTGTCTGTTTTCAACAAGCCCTGCTTTGGAGTCGTCAAGCAGACTGGTGGCTGGAAGCACGGATATCCGAGGGGGGAGACGCGGGAATGGCGGACACGGGGCTCGACGGCCGCACACGGAAGGTGCTGGTCGTGGGGGCTGGGATCGTCGGGCTCTCGACGGCGTGGTTCCTCCAGGAGCACGACGTACACGTCACCGTGGTCGACCGGGACGACGTCGGCTCGGGTTCGTCCTGGGGCAACGCCGGGTGGCTCTCCCCCGCGCTGGCCCTGCCCCTGAACGAACCCGGGGTCCTGCGCTACGGCATCCGTTCCCTCCTGGACCCCGCCGCCCCGCTGTCGGTTCCGGCCACCCTCGACCCCGAGCTGTGGCTGTTCCTCGCCCGTTTCGCCGCCCACTGCCGGTGGGGCGCGTGGGACCGGGCCATGCGTGCCAACCTGCCGCTGAACACCGCGTGCCTGGACGCGTTCGACCTCCTGGCCAAGGGCGGTGTGCACACGACCATGGTGGACGCACCCATCACCGCGCTCTTCCGCTCACCGGGCGCGGCGACCGGTCTGCTGCGGGAGCTGCGACGCGTCACCCGCTCCGGCCTGCACGTGGACTACAGCGCACTCACAGGTGACCAGGTGCGCGAGGCGCTGCCCCAGGCCTCCGAGCGCATCGGTGCGGCCGTGCGTCTGGACGGACAGCGCTACGTCGACCCGGGCACGCTGGTCAGGAACCTGGCCCGGTCCGTGCTCGAACGCGGCGGGGAGATCCGCGGCGGGTTCGAGGCCGTCGACGTCCGCGCCGGCGGCGGCACGGTCATCACGACCTCCTCCGAGGACGAGCCGCTGCCCGCGGACGCCGTCGTGGTGTCCAACGGCGCCTGGTTCGACGGGCTCGCCCGTGCCCACGGTGTGCGCACCCAGGTCCGCGCGGGCCGGGGCTACTCCTTCACCGTCCCCGCCCGTGAATCCGTGCCCGGCCCGGTCTACCTCCCCGAGGCCCGGGTGGCGTGCACGCCCTACCAGGGGGCCCTGAGGGTGGCGGGAACGATGGAGTTCCGCCGTCCCGGCTCGGTCCTGGACCACCGGCGCGTCGAGGCCGTGACCGCCTCCGCCCGCTCCTACCTGTCGGGTGTGGAGTGGGACGGCCGCACCGACGAGTGGGTCGGTCCCCGTCCGGTCACCCCCGACGGTGTGCCCCTGGTCGGGGCGACCCGTGCGCCCGGCGTGTACATGGCTGGCGGGCATGGCATGTGGGGGCTCACCCACGGACCGGTCACCGGGCGGCTGCTCGCCGAGCAGATCGCCACCGGGGAGCGCCCCGAGGAGCTGCGCGCCCTCGATCCCCTGCGCTGAGGGGAAACGCTGATCGGGCGCTTAGCGTACGAGGCGGGCCCGGGCCCCGGTGCTCACCCCTTGGAGGAGTGGATGAGGCTGGTGGAACGACACTGTCGGACGGGAGCGTTGCCGGGGATGCTCCGGGGCGAGGAGTCCAGCGGCTGGCACGGGGTTCCCGTGACCGTGGCGACGTGCTCCCACGACCGCGTCTCCTCCCCGCGCTCCTGGGGCCGCGGTTGTCCCGGTGGCGTCGTGTCTCGCTGGAGGAGTCCGCGAACGCGCACTAGGTTGAGCGCGTGGCTTCTCTTACCGATCCCCGCGTCCGCGACTTCCTTCTCCAGGGCACCCGCACCGGCATGCTCGCCTACACCGCCTCGGACGGGCGGCCACTGGCGGTACCGGTGTGGTTCACCGTCGAGGACGGCGAAATCGTCTTCAACACCGGGAGCGGCACCGCGAAGGGCCGCTCCATCGCCCGCGATCCACGCGTGACGCTCACCGTCGACCTGCCGGAGCCGCCCTACGCCTTCGTCCAGGTCCAGGGTGAGGCCAGCGTCTCCGAGGACCCCGACGAGCTGGTGCGCACCGCTACCGAGATCGCCCATCGCTACGTGGGCGCGGAGCAGGCCGAGGAGTTCGGGCAGCGCAACGGCGGACCCGGAGAGCTCACGGTCCGTGTGCGGCCGACCAAAGTGATCGCCGCCTTCGACATGCTCGACTGACCTCGGGGCACTCCGGCCCGTGTACCGGCGCACAGGCCGGACCGATCGGGGCGCGGCCCGCCGCGGCCTCGCGGACCCCGTCGTGACGGTCTCCGATGTCCGCGCGCACCCGTCCCACCACAGGACGCACCATCTCCCTCGAGTATCGAGAAAAACGCCTACGTCCGCATTAACCGAATAAGAGAAACACTTCTGCAGTGGAAAGGGCACACCTTTTTGTCCTTCATGCCGGACCATGAGCACATAGCCTGAACCGTAAGAACCGATATCACGTTCTCAGGTGAATCCATGATCCGCCAGAATCCGGATGAAGCACAGCGACCAGGCTCTTCCGTCCCCCACCCTTCCCCCAGGCACTCGAAGGTGTTCTCCGCGGCCCGCGAGCGGATCACCGGTGAGATCGACGTGACACTGAGGATGGTCGATCCTGATCAGGCCGCTCTCCTCATCGACGAACTGCTCGCTGCCCGGCGCATCGCCACACTGGATGCCGGACGCTCCAAACTCGCGGTGGACTCCTCCGCGATGCGCCTGACGCACATGGGCTTCCAGGCCTACGTCGCCCAGGCCGTGACCACACCGGCGATGGGACCCGGCGACCTGCTCGTAGCGGTTCTGGAGCCACCCCTCAGTCACCAGCATCGCCCGCAACGCCTCCGCCGCCGGATGCCGGGTGGCGTCGGTCACCAGCGACCCCCGGTCCGAACTCGCCGCGATCAGCGGCACCGTCGTCGGCCTCACCGAGTACGGCACCAACCGCAGTCCCCGCCCCTCGACGCAGTTCATCGGAACCCTCTTCGAACAGAGCGCCTATCTCTTCTTCGACTGTGTCGTCATCGCCCTGGAATCCTCCGGCACAGCGACACAGGAGGGAATGCTCCGGCGCCACACCAACCTGGAATAGCAGTACTTCCTCGGGGAACCTCGTGATCGAGAGAACACCGGACCGTGAAACGACCGGAACGGGCCCACTGCCGCCCCTGGTGACCGGGACGAACTCCAAAACGCCTCGGCCGCGCCTCCCTGGAGAGGCGGGCCGCCGGGGCACGGTCGGACGCCGAGCTCATCGCCCGCACCGGCTTCTTCGCGCTGCTGCCCGCCGCCCTCGTGGAGCCCGCCGGAAGGATCCTGGACGGTACGGGGGTCACCGTCGGCGCACAGGACTGCTGGAGGGACGAACGCCCGCCCACCGGGGGAAACCGCCGCGAGCCTGCTCGCCGAGCTCGGCTGCTCCTATGTCATGGTCGGGCACTGTGAACGGCGCCGCCTGGGCGAGGACGACACCGTTACCGCGGACAAGGCGCTGGCCGCGGCCTCGGCCGGGATGACACCCGTCCTGTGCGTCGGCGAGGACGTGCCCATGCCGGTTGACCGGGCCGCCTCGGTAGCGAGAGCCCAGCTCTCCGCCGTGCTCGGCCGGCTTCCCGACACCGCGCCCCTGGTGGTGTACGGGCCCGCATGGACCGTCGGCGCCCCGTCCCCCGCCCCGGTCAGCCAGGTACGGTCAACTTGACCCGGTCCCGGCAGTGGCACCGCGCAGCTGTTCCCCGCCCCGGCGGCGAGAGGCCAGGGGTCCGCGACAGCGACCACGGCAGTCGAAACGGCCGTGTCCCCTGTGCTGACCGGGCCGGCTACATGCCGCCCCGTCGCCGGATGGCCGAGAGGTCCTCGCTGATGCGGAAGACGACGATGAGCAGCTCCAGGGTGACACGGGACAGCAGCACGGCGATCGCACCGCCGATCAGGCTGCCGAAGAGCGAGAGGATCCCGACCATCGGGGCGAAGCCCATCATCCCGACCGAGCTGATCACTCCGGAGAGCGTGAAGAGCCCGATGAGGACCAGCCAGAGGACGAAGAGGACCTTGATGATCCTGGAGGTGACGAACTCGCGGAAGGAGAAGTCGAACAGCGCCCCGAAGAACCCCGTCCCCGCGCCGGGGTTCGCCTGCGGGACGCCCGGAACGGGTTGGGAGGGCGGAGCACCGGCGCCGCCGTAGGCCTGGTAGCCCGATCCGCCGGGAGGCGTCCCCTGGGGAGCTCCCGGATACTGCGGCTGCTGCGGGTACTGCGGCTGCTGCCCGTAGGGCTGCGAGGGGTCGTGGGGGTGTTCCGGAGGAGTACTCATGTGCCTGGTCCTCAGTACCTGTCGAAGATGGGGAACCGTCGCGCACGGGACGCGGGTGCCGCGCACGACACCGCACACTGTACTCTCACCGCGCCGAACACCTGTCGAGTCCGCAGAAGGCCCTGACAGCGCAAACGCCTGTGGCCGCGGCCCGGCAGGGGCGCGGCCACAGGCGTCGGGTCCCGGGGATCAGCCGATCTCGGCCATGACCTCGTCGGGGATGTTGGCGTTGGTGTAGACGTTCTGCACGTCGTCGGAGTCCTCCAACGCGTCCACCACCCGCATCACCTTCTTGGCCGCGTCGGCGTCGACCGGGATCTCCATGGTCGGCAGGAAGCTGGACTCCGCGGAGTCGTAGTCGATCCCGGCCTCCTGGAGCGCGGTGCGCACCTGCACGAGGTCGGTGGCCTCGCACACGATCTGGAAGGACTCACCCAGGTCCTCGACCTCCTCGGCACCGGCCTCCAGTACCGCCAGGGTCACGTCGTCCTCGGTGGTGCCCTCCTTGGACACGATCACGACGCCCTTGCGGTTGAACAGGTAGGACACCGAACCGGCGTCGGCCATGTTGCCGCCGTTGCGGTTCACGGCCACGCGCACCTCGGAGGTGGCACGGTTGCGGTTGTCGGTCAGACACTCCACCAGCAACGCCACGCCGCCGGCCGCGTAACCCTCGTACATGATGGTCTGCCACTCGGCACCGCCGGCCTCTTCGCCGGAGCCGCGCTTGCGGGCGCGCTCGATGTTGTCGAGCGGCACCGAGCTCTTCTTCGCCTTCTGGATGGCGTCGTAGAGCGTCGGGTTCCCGTCGGGGTCCCCGCCACCGGTACGCGCGGCCACCTCGATGTTCTTGATCAGCTTGGCGAAGAGCTTGCCGCGCTTGGCATCGATGACGGCTTTCTTGTGCTTGGTGGTGGCCCACTTCGAGTGGCCGCTCATGAGTGTCCTTTCACGATGTCGACGAAAAGGCGGTGGACGCGCGTGTCGCCGGTCAGTTCGGGATGGAAGGACGTGGCCATCAGGCCGCCCTGTCGTACGGCGACGATCCTACCGGCCTCATCAGGGCCCGGAATTTCGCCGAGCACGGTGACTTCGGGCCCCACCGACTCCACCCAGGGGGCGCGGATGAACACCGCGTCGAAGGGGTCGCCCTCCAAACCGTCGATGGGCACGGCTGCCTCGAACGATTCGGTCTGACGTCCGAACGCGTTGCGGCGCACGGACATGTCGATCCCGCCGACGGTCTGCTGGTCGGCGGTCCCGCCCAGAACCCGGTCGGCGAGCATGATCATCCCGGCACACGTGCCGTAGACGGGCATCCCCGCCGCGATCCGCTTGCGCAGCGGCTCCAGCAGGCCGTACCGGACGGCCAGCTTGGACATGGTGGTGGACTCCCCGCCGGGGATGACCAGTCCGTCCAGGGTGTCGAACTGGTCGGGGGAGAGCACCTTGACGGTGTGCGCGTCCAGGGTGTCGAGGACGCGCAGGTGTTCGGCGACATCGCCTTGGAGGGCGAGAACGCCGATGGTGGGTCTTACGGTCAAGAACGGCCTCACTCGTTTGGCTCGCGTACTTGCACGGCGGGGGTGGAGCCGTCCGGCCCCGCCCCCGTGGACCGCGGCCATCCGCTGGTCGGCACCGGTGGATGCGCCTCCCGGGCGTGGGCGGGCGCGCCGATGGTATCGGCTACCAGCCGCGACCGGCGTAGCGCTGGGAGTCGGACAGGTCGTCCAGGTTGATGCCGACCATGGCCTCGCCCAGGCCGCGGGACACGCGCGCGATCACGGCGGGGTCCTCGTAGTGCAGGGTGGCCTGCACGATGGCGTCGGCACGCTTGGCCGGGTCGTCGGACTTGAAGATGCCCGAGCCCACGAACACGCTCTCGGCGCCGAGCTGGCGCATGAGCGCGGCGTCGGCCGGGGTGGCCACGCCTCCGGCGGAGAACAGCGGAACCGGGAGCTTGCCCAGCGCCGCGACCTCCTTGACGATCTCGACCGGGGCGCTCAGCTCCTTGGCGGCGCCGAACAGTTCGGCCCCGTCCAACGTGCCCAGGCGCTTGATCTCGGCGCGGATGGACCGCATGTGGCGGGTGGCCTCGACGACGTTTCCGGTCCCGGCCTCGCCCTTGGAGCGGATCATGGCCGCGCCCTCGGCGATGCGGCGCAGCGCCTCGCCCAGGTTGGTCGCACCGCACACGAACGGGACGGTGAACGCCCACTTGTCGATGTGGTGGGCCTCGTCGGCGGGCGTGAGGACCTCGGACTCGTCGACGAAGTCGACACCGAGCGACTCCAGGACCTGTGCCTCGACGAAGTGGCCGATGCGGACCTTGGCCATGACGGGGATGGACACGGCCTCGACGATGCCGTCGATCATGTCCGGGTCCGACATGCGGGCGACGCCGCCGTCCTTGCGGATGTCGGCCGGGACGCGCTCCAGGGCCATGACCGCGACGGCACCGGCGTCCTCGGCGATCTTGGCCTGCTCGGGCGTGACGACGTCCATGATGACGCCGTTCTTGAGCTGCTCGGCCATGCCGCGCTTGACACGCTCGGTACCGACGGCGTTGTCAGAGGTGTTCGATGCGTTGTTGGCCACGGTTGTGGACTCCCGTTGTCTTGGTTCTGCTGAGGGTTGAGGTTCCCGAGCGGCGCCGCGTCCTCCCGGCTGTGCCGGGGCCTGCGGGCGGCGCCACGGTCGCGGGCAGCGGGGTCGGCGGCCTCACGCGGAGATACGCGGACACCGTCGGCGCCGCGCACCCTGGTCGACCAGCCTCCCATCCTACTTCCACCCCCTTTCGGGGGTTTTGGCCAGATCGGCGTTTTCGAGGGTCCTTCCCTTACAGGGTGTCGGGCCCAACCGGTAGGAGGGGGATGCGCGGCGGCTGGTCGTCGATCTCGAAGAAGTCCGGCAGCGGCGCCGTGCCCGCCAACCGGAACGCCCGCACAAGTCTGGAGCGGCGGGCGCGGTGGGTGTCGGAAACGGCCCCGTTGTAGAACGTGCGGGCCATGTGGACACCCTTGGCGGCTGCCTCCACCTCGGCTAGCTGGGGTCTCAACGATTCCCAACGCTCAGTGGTCCCCTGGGATTCCAGGTAGGCGCGCAGCACGCGGGAGAGCGTGCTCTCGGCCAGGTCGCGCTGGCCCTCCCCCGCCTCGCGTGCGGCCACGGCCGCCCCGGACAGCTCGCCGAACCCATCGGTGTCGGCCGCGGCCAGAGCGAGCGCGGCGGCGCGGCGCCGGAGCAGGGCGGCCTCAAGGCCGGCGCGGGCGGTGTCGACGCGGTGGTGCAGGCGGTGCAGGCGGGTGGCCCGCCACGACAGGTAGAACCCGAACAGCACCAACGCCACAAGGGCCCCGACGACCGCGGTGGCGAAGAGGACGTCCTCAGTCAGGACAGCTCACCCCGCTCGGGCAGAGGGGCACGAGGGACGCGCCGGGGCCGGAGCCATCGGGGACGGACTTCCCGAAACGGGCCGCTCCGGAGACGGAAGCACCCGGAACGCGTGCGTGTCCGGGCGTGCTGACGACGGTGGTCACGGCGTCCCCCGGTGCAGCAGTGCGGTGGCGCTGGGCCCGGTGTCCAGACGCACCCCCTCGGGGCGGCCGCGCCCCGCCCCGTCCCACATCAGGACGGTCCGGTAGACGTGGGCGACGTCGGCGGCGACCGTCTCCCAGTCGTAGGAGCGCACCGCACGGCGCGCGGCCAGGGACAGCTCGGCGCGCCGCTCGGGGGCGTCCAGCAGTGTCCCGGCGCGCTCGGCCAGGTGGGCGGGGTCGCCCGCGGTGAACAGCTCTCCGGCGGTACCGCCGGCCAAGACCGCGGAGAAGGCCGGGATATCGCTGGCCACGATGGCCGCACCGGCCGCCATCGCCTCGGTCAGGACGATGCCGAAGCTCTCCCCGCCCAGGTTGGGCGCGCAGAACACGTCGGCGGAGTGGTAGGCGCGCACCTTGTCCGAGTCGTCCAGGCGGCCCAGCAGCACGACTCGTTCGCGCAGGTGCTCGGGGACGGCGGCCATGGCCGCGGAGGGATCTCCGGGACCGGCCACCACCAGGCGCAGGGACGGACGTGCCGGCGCCATCAGCGCGAAGGCCTCCAGCAGGACTCCCAGGCCCTTACGGGGCTCGTCCAGGCGCCCCAGGAAGCCGATCGAGCCGCCTTCGCCCGGCCACCCGGGCAGGGGCTCGGCCCGGGCGAACCTGCGCGCCGCCACCCCGTTGGGGATGAGCACGGCGTCCCCGCCGAGGTGCTCGACCAGGGTGCGCCGCGCCGCCTCGGACACGGCGATGCGCCCGTTGATCTTCTCCATCGCCGAGCGCAGTGCCGGGGAGCTGACCGCCATCGCCCGCGAACGCGGGTTGGCGGTGTGGAAGGTGGCCACCAACGGCCCGTCGGCCGCCCAACACGCCAGCAGCGAGACGCTCGGTGAGGAGGGCTCATGGATGTGCAGAACGTCGAACCCGCCCTCGGAGATCCACCGGCGCACCCGCGAGGCGGCCCTGGGCCCGAAACTGAGTCTGGCCACCGAACCGTTGTAGGGCACCGGTACCGGCTTCCCCGCGGGGACCAGGTAGTGGGGCAGACGGCTCCCGTCGGCGTCGCCCACCGGCGCCAGGACCGACACCTCGTGGCCCATGCCGATGAGCGCCTCGGCGAGGTCGCCGACGTGCTGCTGCACCCCGCCGGGGACGTCCCAGGCGTAGGGGCAGACCAGACCGACACGCATGGACGCGGTCACCCGTTCCGTTCGTTCCGTTCGAGGGTCCCCGTCCCGCCGGCCCCTGGGGCCCCGGGTGCCGGGGCCGTCCCCGCCCGCCCGCGCGAGACGCGGTCGTGTTCGTGGTCGGTGCTGAACACAGGCTGGAGCATGTGCCAGTCCTCGGGGTGTTCGGAGATCGCTCCCTCGAAGACGCGAACCAGATCCTGGGTGGTGTCCTGAACGCGTTCGGAACGGGTGGCGCCCTCGGCGACGGGGATCTCGTCGTGGATGCGGATGTTCCAGTACGGGCCGTCGTACCAGAGCGAGACCGGCATCAGGGCGGCGCCGGTGTTCAGGGCCAGGGCGGCGGGTCCGGAGGGTACTCTCGCGCTCTCACCGAAGAACTCCACCTCCAGGCCGGTGCCGTTGACGTCGCGGTCGGCGAGCAGGCACACCAGTCCGCCCCCGCGCAGTCGCCGGGCCAGGGTGCCCACGGTGCTGGAGCCGCCCCCGGTCAACGGCAACACCTCCATGCCCAGGGACTCCCGGTAGGCGGTGAAGCGCTGGAACAGGCTCTCGGGGCGCAGCCGCTGGGCGACGGTGGTCAGGGGGATGCCGTTGAGGGTGATCCAGGCACCGGCATGGTCCCAGTTGCCCATGTGCGGCAGGGCGGCGACCACGCCGCGGCCGGAGCGGATGTGCTTCTCCAGCGCCTCGATCCCGGTGACGCGGGTGCGGCCGAGGATGTATCCCTCACCCATCGCGGGGAGACGGAACATCTCGTAGTAGTAGCGCATATAGGAACGCATACCCATACGCGACAACGCACGCAGCTGGGCGTCGGTGGATTCGGGGCCGAGCAGGCGCCGCAGGTTGCGTTCCAGGCCGCGTGTCCCGCCGTCGTGGGCGCGCCAGGAGCGGTCGGCCAGGCGTTGGAACACAGCACGCCCCACGCTCTCCGGAGCGCGGCGGATCATCGCCCATCCCGCCGAGTAGGCCAGATCGGCCATGCGTTCGTCCACGTCGTCTCCCCCGTCGTCCCTGTCGTGGTCAGGCCCCGCCGCTGGTGTCACCGGTTCCGGTGGCATCGTCGGCGAGACCGGGGTCGTTGAGTCGGGCGCGGGTCTCCACCAGGCGTTGCAGGACGGTGAGCAGGCTCATCCCGGCGAGCAGCCACAGGCCCCCGGCGAGGACGTAGGGCACGCCCAGCTCGCTGAGGCCGACGGCGATCAGGATGATCACCAGGCGTTCGGTGCGCTCCGCGACGCCGACGTCGCAGTTGACCCCCAGGCCCTCGGCTCGTGCCTTGATGTAGGACACCATGAAGCCGCTGATGAGGCAGAAGAGGGTGAGGCCGGCGAGCAGGGGGTCGTCGCCCTCCCCGACGAACCACCACATGAGCCCGGCGAGGATGGAGGCGTCAGCCACCCGGTCGAGGCTGGAGTCGAGAAAGGCGCCGAACGAGCTGGCGCTGTCGTTGGCTCTGGCCACGGCGCCGTCGAGCATGTCGAAGAGCGCGAAGACGGTGATGACCACCGAGCCCGCGTACAGCTGGCCGCGCGGATAGAAGTACAGGGCGCTGACGACGACGCCGGTGGCGCCAACGATGGTGACTATGTTCGGTGTGAGTCCGATGCGGGCCAGGCTCCGGCCGAGCGGATCGGTGACCCGGGAGGTCATGGGGCGAAGGATTCTCAGCATGTCTTCTTGGGATCGTAGGGCGGGAACGGTCGCGGGGGTGGGAACCGCACCGGTGGGGTGGTGCGCCGTCGGGACGGAGCGGGGGTGGTGTCGGACTTCGGCTGTTTCCGGCCCGGGTCCCTCAGTCTCTGGGCCAGTGCTCGGCCAGCTTGGCCCGGGTCTGCTCCAACATCTCGGGCAGCACCTTGGTCTGGCCGACGACGGGCATGAAGTTGGTGTCGCCGCCCCAGCGGGGAACGATGTGCTGGTGCAGGTGCGCGGCGATCCCCGCACCCGCCACGGTACCGAGGTTCATGCCGACGTTGAATCCCTGCGGCCGGTAGGCGTCGGTCAGCGCGCGGATGCCCGCCTGGGTGAGCTCGGCCACTCCGGCGGTCTCCTTCTCGTCCAGGGAGGTGTAGTCCGCGACGTGGCGGTAGGGACATACCAGCAGGTGGCCGCTGTTGTAGGGGTAGAGGTTGAGGACCGCGTAGGCCGCCCTGCCCCGGGCGACCACGAGGCCCTCGGGGTCGGACAGCCCCGGTGCCCGGCAGAAGGGGCATCCGTCCTCGGGACGGGAGCCGGTGGGCTTGTTCTCACCCTTGATGTAGGCCATGCGGTGCGGTGTCCACAGCCGCTCCCAGGCATCGGGGCTGCCGGTCCCCGCGCCGGGAGGGTCTTCGGGACCGTTTCCGTGCTCGTTGTCGGCACCGCTCATGGCTCGTCCGTTTCCGTCGCCTGTCCGTACTCTCTCGCGTCACCAAGCATAGAAGCGCGGAGGGGAGGGCGCACCGCGGTCGGCGCGCCTGTGGACGACCCCGCATGGACCGCTCACCGACCGGGGCGCCCCGGTTTCCGAGCGTGCGCCTCCGATCGGCGCGGTGGGAACGGCCGGGGCGTGCGTCTCCGCCCGGAGTGGCGATCCGGCCTCCTCGCTCCGCTGCGCGCGGGGCTTCCCACGCACTCGGGACCTCGGCCCGGGACACCCGGACGACGCCTCGGGCGGTTACAGGCCCAGCAGGGTGCGCAGGTGGCGCGGGGGCGGCGCCCCGTGGGCGAGCATCGCGTCGTGCCGTTCGCGCTCGCTGAGCTCGGGGCGTGCGGCCGCGAGGTCGCGGGCGATGTCGGACATCTCCGCGTATCCCACGTAGTAGGTCGAGAGCTGGGCGCTGGTGAGCTGGGCCCGGCGCCACTTGCCCACCGCCTCGCCCTCCTCCTGGTGGCCGCGCTGGGTGAGCAGGGTGATCGCCTCGGACTCGGTGAGGTCCCCGGTGTGCAGGCGCACGTCCAGGATCGCGTTGAGGATCATCCGCAGGCGCATCTTGAGCTGCACCAGGCGCAGTACCAGGTTCTCCCGGGGATCCTCCGACCAGCCCCGCCCCGCCAGCAGCTCCTCCGCGTAGACCGCCCAGCCCTCGATGAACGTGCCGCTCCACAGGGCGTTTCCGACTCGGGTGCCGCCGGTGTGGCGGGCCGCGTGGGCCAGTTGCAGGGCGTGCCCCGGCACGGCCTCGTGGACCATGAGGTTGCGCAGCATGCCCGCGTTGTACTCGCGGAAGAACGACGCCTTGCGCTCGGCCGACCAGTCGGCGGGCGGTGGGGAGACGGCGATCAGGGTCGGCTGCTCCCCGGCCCCGGCCCCGGCATCGAGCGGAGAGGGGGTGACCGCGCCGGAGGCGTCCGTTGAGGGTGGTGCGGGGAGACGGGCGGGCGGTTCGCAGTAGGCCACGGAGATTCCACGGCGGGACTCGGGCATCGGGACGATCCGCACCGGGTCGTCGTGGACCGTCACCATGTCGAGCTCACGCACCCGCTCGTTCAGGTGCCGTAGCGCGTCGGCACAGGCGGGGCGGACGGTGTCGGCGTCGGTGGCGTTCTCGTCAGCGATCGCGGAGAGCACCTCGGCCACCTGCCCCAGCCGGCGCGGCGTGCCCTGGTACTCGGCGGCGGCCTCGGCGATCGCCTCCTCGGTGGCGAGCAGATCGCTCTCGGCACGGACCAGGAGCGCCTCGGGTGAGAGCTCGGAGTCGAGTGTGTACCACAGCTGGGCGGCGAACTCGCGCTCACCCAGGCGGGGGTCGGCGGTGGCGCCCGCCAGCTGACCGCGCAACCAGGCCGCGTAGTCCTCCACGGCGGCCAGGGCGGCCTCGCGGGCCGGTTCCACCTCGGAGGCCGCGGACGGCTCTCTGGCGGCCAGCGCGGGCACGTCGGAGATGAGCATGTCGCGGGCCCCGTCGGCCTGCGCCAGGGCCGTCTCGACGTGCACCCGGGGCATGCCGGGCCCCTCGGACAGGCGCGAGCGCGCGGTGGCGAGGTAGTCGGGCAGCGCGGCACAGCGCGCGGCGAGCGCCGAGAGGCGTTCGGGAAGGGGGAGGGCGTCGCGTTCCAGAAGGGTGTGGAGGGCCTCACCGGGCGAGTGCAGGAGCGGGTCCCACGTGTGCGGCCGCAGTTCGGCGGTATGCCACAGGTCGGCGCTGACACGGGTGCGCAGCACCTCGAGATCGACCAGGTCGCCCTCGGGGACCAGGTCGCCGTCGATCTCGTCCAGGGAACCGAGGGCGTCGGTGAGTACGGAGACACGGCGCGCGTCGGCATCGGCGGAGTGGTCGGACAGGCGACCGGCGCCCCGGGTGTCGCCCAGGTCCAGCGCCCACTCCGGAGAGTCCTCGAGCAGGGCGTCGAGCACGCGCTCGGCCACCTCGCGGAACCGTCGGGTCATCGCCTCTGAGTCGGACTGGGAGGAAGAGCTCATGACGCCATGATGCCAGCACGGACGCCCGGTTCCCGACTCGCGGGAACCGGGCCGTGCTCTGTGCGGGACCCCGGCCCTGATGGCCCTCCTAGCGCCAGGAGTTCTGGCCGCCCGTGGATGTGGGCTGTCCGGCGGCGCCCTCGGGGTCCCCCACCGTGATGGCGTGCTCGACGAGGGTGATGAGCGTCGACTTGGTGGAGGCACGGTCGCGAGCGTCCACCTGGACGATCGGGATCTCGGGACTGAGTGTCAGAGCGTCCCGGACCTCGTCCGCGGCGTGGGGGTAGTAGCCGTCGAAGCCGTTGATCGCCACGATGAAGGGCAGACGCGCCTCCTCGAAGTAGTCGATCGCCGGGAAGCAGTCCGCCAGGCGGCGGGTGTCCACCAGCACGACGGCACCGATGGCGCCTTTGACCAGGTCGTCCCACATGAACCAGAACCGGTGCTGTCCGGGGGTGCCGAACAGGTACAGGATCAGGTCCGAGTCCAGGGAGACACGGCCGAAGTCCATGGCCACGGTGGTGGTCTGTTTGTCCGGCGTCTTGGCGAGGTCGTCCACCCCGACACTGGCGCTGGTCATGACCGCTTCGGTGGTCAGCGGCACGATCTCGGAGACGGAGCCAACGAATGTCGTCTTCCCGACACCGAAGCCCCCAGCGACGACGATCTTGACCGACGTCATCGCGTTCCCCCCAGCACCGCCTTCCTCGGCTGGGCTAGAGCTTGCGAAGTCCACTGAGCACCCTTTCAAGCAGGTTGGTGTTGGGACGGGCGTCGTTGTTGAGCGAGGACCTGATCTGGAGCAGTCCCTGCTCGGACATGTCCGCCACAAGCACCCGCGCTACACCGAGCGGCATCCGCAACAGCGCGGAGACCTCCGCCACGGAACGCCATTCCTGGCACAGGTCGCTGATCGCCTGCCATTCGGGCGTCAGCGTCCCAGACTCGTTTCGGGCCGCCGCGGTGGCCGAGATCAGGGCTTCCAGGGGAAGCTGAGACTTCGGCTTGGTGCGGCCCTTGGTCACCGCGTAGGGGCGGACCAGAGAACTGGGCGCGCTCCCCGCAGCGGGTCGTTGTTCATACGGTTGTTGGATTGGTCGGGGAACATCTCCGCCGCCCGGAACCGCCGGCATTCCCCCCGAGGGGGGACCGCCCGGCTGTTGTCCGAACCACGAGGCGCTCCCGGCATCTCTACTGTGAGGTGCCACCACTTCCTCCTGTCGGTGGTGGATCAGTGGATTCCCGAGGTGCGCGCCGTTGGTGTCAGCGCCCGCCCCGCCCGCTCAACGAGCAGAGTCATCTCGTACGCGACCAGGCCCAGGTCGCTTTCCGCGGCCGCCAGGACCGCGAGGCAGGAGCCGTCGCTGATGGCCATGATGAGCATCAGCCCCCGCTCCATCTCCACGACGGTCTGGGCGACCGCGCCACCTTCGAACACCCGGGCCGCGCCCTGCGTCAGGCTCGACAGGCCGGAGGCGATCGCCGCCAGCTGGTCGGCCCGGTCAGCCGGGAAGCCCGCGGACGAGGCCAGCGGAAGGCCGTCAGAGGAGACGACGATCGCGTGGGCCACATCGGGAACCCGGTCGGCAAAGTCAGTGATCAACCAGTTGAGTTCATTCACCTGTCGACTCATCTGATCTCCTGTCCAAATTCGCCGGCTGATCTGTGGGCACTGCTACCGCCGGCACAGCATGTGACAGCACTGCCTCTACGAGCTGCCCGGCCCCTCCCGCGGGGGTGGCCGGGAGTCTGGTGTTCTGCTCTCGTCAAGCTACGGGTGTGGCGCGTCCGAGAAGCTCGGTAGATGCTATTGCATCCAGCTCCCGTGAATAATGGGGACCCCGTCCCACCAGGTTTCACTGGGGTCATCCCTCCGTCGAGCCTTCGTCGAGCCGGTTCCGGCCCTCCCGGACACCCTTCTGGAAACCCGAGAAGCGGTTACGGACACGGTCCGCACTACGCGTGGGCATCTGCTTGAAGTTCTCCGGCTTGGGAGCCGTCCCCGGAACAAGGTTTGCCTTGGGAACCCGTTTTGGCAAGCCCGAGGTAGTCAACCCGCCCGCGAGGGGCTCGGCCGCGGTGCGCGCGGCCTTCCAGCCGCGGTCGGCCGCCGAGCTCCACTCCTGCTCGGAGCTGGTGTTCTGCTCGGAGCCGGCGCCCCGGTCCGGGCGGGCGCTCTGCTCGGCACGTGCACCCTGGCCCGCGCTGGCGCTCTGGCCGGCACCGTTGCTCTGCGGGCGCTGGCTCTGACTCTGTCCAGGCGAGACCTGCGGAATCGGGCCGGTCTCGGTGGTGTCCACGGTGGGACCCCCGCTACGGCGCTTGAACCAGTTGGACTCGATCGCGTCGAAGATCGGCAGCGAGTCGCTGTCCTCACCCGACGGAGTCGGCGGCACGACCGTGTTGTTCGGGCCCTGGGCGCCGCCGTAGCGGCGGGAGAGGTAGGCAGTCGAGCCGTAGCCCTCACGCGAGTCGAAGCCGCCGGAGCGCCAGTTCCCGGTGTCGGAGGACGACGGTGCCTGCGGGACGTCGCTGCTCCAGTCGGAGGAGACGGCCGGGAAGGTCTCGGTCTCGTCGCCGCGGGCCGGGGCGGCTGAGTGCTCCTGGGCACCGGTGTCCCCACGGAACGTGTCGCCGGTACCGCTGTCGGCTGCCGAACCGTCGTTGGCGGAACCGGTGCCCATGTCGGAGTGGTCCCGTGACGGCGCCCCGGAACCGCCGAAGGCGTCGTAGGAGTCGTTGGCCCCCACCGGGCGGCGGAAGGCGCCGGTGTCGGTTGTGGGGCGGCGGAACGAGCCGGTGTCCGAGGGCCTGCTGAAGGACCCGGTGTCGGAGGCTCGGCCCACGGACCCCCTGTCGCCGAATGGCGAGTCGCTGCCCGCGTTGGAGCGCGGAGCCGGGTCGAAGAGGCTGCGTCCGCCGCTCTCAGGCTGCGGGCGCTGCGGCTCCTCGTCCTCGGGGACGTCGTAGGGGTCGATGACCGGGCGGCCGCCGGCGCCGTTGGCGCCGCCGGTGGTCCCGGCTCCCCTGGTGGTGTCCCACACAGAACCCGAGTCCTGCGAGGGGTTCCACAGGTCCTGACCGCTGGGCGGGTGCTCGTCGGTACGGGCGCCGCCAGGCTGGCGCTTGGGCAGCCCGCCCAGTTCACCGGGGCTGGCCCCGGCCTCCTGGGACTGCCAGGGGTCGCCCGGCTCGGCGGCCGCCGGGGTGGAGGCGAAGGCCGCCTCGGCGTCGGCGTAGGTGTTGGGCGCGCCCGAGGCGAGCTCGGGTCGGTTGTCCGCACCGCCCAGGGAGTGCTGTCCCTCGACGGGGGTGATCAGCAGGTCCGGCGGGAAGGTGACGTGGGCGGTGGTTCCGCCGCCGTGCGCCTCCTCCAGGCGGAGCTTGACACCGTGGCGGTGGGCCAGGCGCGAGACCACGAACAGACCCATGCGGCGCGAGACCGCGACGTCGATGACCGGCGGGGCGGCCAGGCGGGCGTTGATCGACTCCAGGTCCTCGGGCGCCATACCGATACCGCTGTCGGTGACGTCGACCCGGACGCCGCCGTTCTCGATGCTCTTGGCGCTGACCAGGACCTCGGTGTCGTGCGGGGAGAACGAGGTGGCGTTCTCCACCAGCTCGGCGACCAGGTGGATGACGTCGTTGACCGGACGGCCGAGCACCGAGATGTGGGAGGGGGCGCGCACGTTGACGCGCTCGTACTGCTCGACCTCGGAGACGGCGCCGCGCAGGACGTCGACCAGCGGGATGGGCTGGGCCCATTTACGGGTGTTGTCCTGGCCGGACAGGACCAGCAGGTTCTCGTTGTTGCGGCGCATGCGCGTGGCGAGGTGGTCCAGCTGGAACAGGTCGGAGAGGCGGTCGGAGTCCTGCTCGGACTGCTCCAGACCGTCGATGAGGCGCAGCTGCCGTTCCACCAGGGTCTGGCTTCGGCGGGACAGGTTGACGAACATCGCGTTGACGTTGCTGCGCAGGGCGGCCTCGTCGGAGGCCAGGGTCAGGGCCACGCGGTGGACGTCGTCGAAGGCGCGGGCCACCTCACCGATCTCGTCATGGGTGGCAACCTCGATCGGTGCGACCCGGACGTTCTCGGGGACCGTCCCGGCCTCCTGCATCCGGTTGATCGCGTCGGGCAGGTCGCGCTCGGCGATCCGGCGGGCACCGTCCTCCAGGGCCCGCAGCGGGCGCACCAGGGAGCGGACCACGAGGGAGGTGAGGACGAAGACCGCGAGGAGCACGCCCGCGACGACGAAGAGGTCCATGAGGGCACGGCCCATGGCCGCGTCGCGCAGCTCGTTGGCCTCGCCGGCGATACCTTCGGCGATCCCCTCCTCGACCGTCTGGAGGCGGTCCAGAGCGATGTCGGCGATTTCCCTGTAGTCCTCGGGGCCGTCGTTGGCGGTCACACCGGTGAGGTCGTCGTCGCGTTCGGCACGGTACATGACGCGCATGCGCATCGTGGAGACCTGGCTGACCTCCAGGCCGGTGAAGTGTTCGTCGAAGACGTTGCGCTGTTCGTCGTCCGCGGCCTGGACGAAGTTGGAGATCTCGTTCTCGTAGCGCGCGCGGCTGGAGTCGATGGCCTCGGAGATACCGCCGGTCATCGTGTTGCGAGCCAGGGAGTGGCTCATCAGCGCGGTCTCGTACGAGAGTTGGTCTCGCGCGTTGGAGAGCGCGGTCAGCGTGCGCACGCTCTCGCGCAGCTCGGTGTCGCCGGTCTCGTCCGCGATCGTCTGGTTGAACTCGGCCAGGGCGCGGGAGATCGTCCGGAACTTGGTGACGACCGGCAAGACGGTGATGCGGGTCTCGTCGATCTCGGTGCGCAGGGAGTCCAGGGTGGAGATCTGGCTGCGCATGCCGGACAGGCGTGTGGAGGCGTTGCCCTCGACCTCGCCCATGTCCTCCAGCCTGGCGCTGAGGGACTGCTGGAGGTCGCGGGAGGCGTCGCGCTCCTCCTCCATCTGCTGGCGCAGATCGTCCGACCGCCGTGCTGGATCGGCGTTGCTGGAGATGTAGATCGCGCTGATGGAGCGCTCGCGGCCCAGCTGGTTGGCCAGCTCCACGATGAGGACGCCCACCTCGGCGCGGTCCTGGATGTGGGCGTGGGTGACGGTGGAGACCGCCGCCTCGTAGACCCGCAAACCACCGAGCGCGAGTGCTACCGCGGTGGGGATGACGATGAGGGCCACCAGCCGGGAGCGCACCCGCCAGTTACGTGGCCGCCACCAGTCGGCTCTGCGCTGGGGCGTGGCATCGGCATGTTCGGCCTGCGCTGCCTCGCTTTGCGCGCTGGCCCCGTTTTTCGTCGCTCGTGTCGACACGGACCCTCGCAACCTTTCGTGTCACCGCTTCGAGCGGCTGGGTGAACCCCAGGGGCCGACCGCTCCGACCGAAGACTCTTCGGGAAAATCGGTATAGACCAAGGTCCACCGAACCGGGAGCGGTGGGGAATGTGGGGAGATGTGAAGACTGTCCGCCGGACTCGCCTGGGAGGAGAGAGCCGCACACCCCAAGGTTTCCGTGTAGGTGCGCGTGCGGTGGATAGCGTACCAATGGGCGCGAAGGACTCGCTTCGTCGGTTTCACGGCGATCGGCAAGATCATCTTCGGCTGCCCGGAACCATAATGCCCACAATGTCGGCATTATGACCAATCCGCCAGGTCAGACATGGGGACCGAAACCCAAGAAGTACCTAGGTAACTTTTTGGACACACCACCAGCTTCCCCTCCAACACCACCCTGACATGACATCGTGACAAGACGTATACGCAGGTCCCGGGGAGGAAGCTGAAATGCGTCCCTCGTCATGCCCTGATTCGGGCACGCTCGGTAGTGACGAAAAAGCGAAGGGTTCCGTGCATGCGAGAGTCCAGGGCATCTCCAGGCGCACCTTTTCGGTCAGTGCCGCGCTCTCAGCGGGGATGGCGGTGCTCCTGGCCCTCTCGGCCGCCGCACCCGGGGGTGCCTCCGGTTCCGACTTCGCCGAGGAGTCCACGCTGGGCGACGTGCGGGTGGAGTTGGCCCTGCTGCGCGCGGACATGGAGACCCTGCGCCAGGAGGCGTCGGTCAAGATCGAGCGCTATGAGGCCGAGCGTGAGCGCCTGGCCGAGCTGACCGGGCGCAGCGAGGCGGCCGACGAGCGCGCCGGGAGGGCCGACGAGCGCGGCGAGGCGGCGCGCCTGGCCGCGGCCCGACAGGCCGCCACCGCCTACAAGGGCGGCGACCTGGGCATGGTGCACGCCTGGACCGGGCCGGAGGGCCCCGACGGGCTGCTCGGACGCAGCGCCTACCTGTCCCTACTGGGTGAGCACCGCGAGGCCGACGTGGACCGCGCCGAAGCCGCGCGTGTGGCCACGGACACCCTCTCCGGGCTCGCCGAGACCGCCGAACAGGAGCAGACCGAGGCGGTCGAGGCCGCGGAGGCCGCCCGGGAGGAGGCCGTACAGGCGGTCGCCGACCAGGAGGCCGCGGTCGAGGGGATGCTGGAGGAGCAGACCCGGCTGGAGGCACGGCTCGCGGAGGTGCGCGACGCCAAGATCGAGGAGGAACGGCGCGAGGAGGCGCTGCGCGACGCGCGTTCCGCCGCGACTCCCACAAATGAAGACAATGATCATCGACACAATGCCGAAAAGAAAAAAGGGAATGGCGAAGCCCGCCCCGCGGCGGGAAGTACGGGCAACGGATGTACCGGGGGTAACACGGCCGTCCACGCCAACGGACGCATCCCCGAGTCGATACTGTGCCCCCTGCCCCAGCCCGGCGAACGGCTGCGGGCCGACGCCGCCGAGGCCTTCATCGAGCTCGACGGCGCCTACAGGCGGGTGTTCGGGCGACCGGTGTGCGTGGCCGACTCCTACCGGCCCTACCACGAGCAGGTACGCCTGTTCCAGGAGATGCTGCCCGGCATGGCCGCCAGGCCCGGGAGCAGCCAGCACGGGCTGGGCGTGGCCGTGGACCTGTGCGGCGGCGTGAACCGGTTGGGCACGCCCGAGCACGAGTGGATGCTGGCCAACGCCCCCGCCCACGGTTGGGACAACCCCGCCTGGGCCCGCAACGGCTTCGAACCCTGGCACTGGGAGTTCACGCCCCGGTGACCGCCGGGGGCGTCCGGCGCCCCCGGCGGTCACCGCGCTGGCTTGTCGCCCGGCCCCGGCCCGGGTCGGGGCCGCTCAGACCTGGGAGCCGACCCGGACCTCGAAGGTGCCCAGGGTGTCGGCGTCCACGAACAGTTCGTCGTCGGCCTCCAGCGGTGGGGTGGCCACGGGCAACAGCGCCCGGACACCCGTGGGGCCGGACACCAACCACTCCTGGGCGGGATCGACCAGCCCGCGGCCCAGCTCCCGCTCCTCCACCGAGGCGCTCATCCGCAGTGGCTCCCCGGCGACCTCGTCGGCGGTGACCAACACCGGGCCCAGGCTCAGCTGCACCGGCTGCCCCGCCTGGTCCAGCCACAGGCAGGCGGGCGTGTAGGCACGCACCGAGCCGCCCCCCGTGACGGCGGCCACACCCACCCGGGCCGAGAGCGCGTCGGAGGGCACCGCGTCGTCCACGCCCCGGACCAGTCCGGGACCGATCTCCCACACATCGTCGCCCGCACGTACGGGCACCGGGGCCGTCGGTGCCACCGGGGCGCACATGCGCGCCTCCGGCTCGACGATGATCTCGATCGGCGCGCCGACGGCTCGGCCGTGGGCCGCCACGAGGGCGTCGCCGCCCGACTCCAGCAGATCGGCGAGGCGTTCGGGGCCGGGGCTGCCCAGTACATCACCGTCGTCCACGGCCCCGACGCGTTCACCGCCGCCGCTCGGCGACAGATAGGTCACCCAGCGCATACACGTCTCCTTGTCCACCGCGGGAGCAGTGCGGCGCCCCTCCTCAGTGTGCGGCGGTCGGGCTGTGTTCCTTGCCCGTTCCGGCGCAGCCACGGCAGGGCTCGTCGATCCGGAGCCAGACGATCACCCCGCTGCCGTCCCGGTGCGGCCGCTCCGGCCGCCACCAGCCGGTTCCGGAGCAGAACCGGCACTCCAGGCCGTCCTGCTCACACCATCCGCACGAGGAAATCGCACACTGGGCATGTGTCGGTTCCCGCATCGGGTCCATGCGCTCCCACCGTCTCCCGCGAAATCGGGACCAGCCTTGCACAGCAGTCGTGTGCGCGTCCAGCCGGAAGCGGGGCGAACAGGCGGGTCAGAGCCCTTGTGAGCCACCCGCCCCGGTCGGCTCAGCCGGACGCGCGCACCACCAGGTGGGTGTCGAGCATGACCGTGTCGGCCTCCACCGTGCGCGGGATCGCCACGTCCACCAGCAGCCGCGCCATCTCCTGGCCCATCTGCACCGTGGGCTGGTGGATGGTGGTCAGCGGCGGGTCGCTGTGCTTGGCCATGACCGTGTCGTCGTAGCCGATCAGGGCGACGTCCTCGGGTACGCGCAGGCCGCGGGAGCGCAGCACGCGCAGGCCGCCGATGGCCATCATGTCGGAGGCCACGAACACCGCGTCGGGGGCCGCCCCGGTGTCCAGTAGCCGCTCCATCGCGTCGGCTCCCCCGTCCACGCTGAAGTCGCCCTGGACGACGAGCTCGTCGTCGACCTCGATCCTGGCGGCGGACATGACCTCGCGGTATCCGCGCAGCCGCTCCACGCCGGCGTTCATGTCCTGGGGACCGGTGATGGTGGCCACCCGTTGGCACCCGCGTTCCAGAAGGTGCTGGGTGGCCGCCTTGGCGCCGCCGATGTTGTCGATGTCGACGCAGTAGGGCGCGGGCTGGTCGGGCGAGTGGGGGCGCCCGCCGTGCACGACGGGTACACCGGCTTCGGCCAGACGGGCGGAGAGCGGATTGTCCCGGTGCAGGGACACCAGCAGCGCCCCGTCCGTGTGGAAGCCGCAGAGGTAGTCGCCCACGCGCTTGTGCTCGGACTCGGTGCGGGCCGTGGTGAGCATTAGCTGTAGGTCGCGCTCGTGCAGGACCGAGCTCACGCCGCGGATGATGTCGGCGAAGAAGGGATCAGCGAACAGCCGGTCACGGGGCTCGGAGACGACGAGCGCGATCGTGTCGGTGCGCCTGGTGACCAGGGTGCGCGCCGCCTGGTTCGGGCTGTAGCCGAGTTCGGAGATCGCGCTGTGCACGGCCTCCCTGGTACGCGGGCTCACCTGCGCGGACCCGTTGATCACCCGGGAGACGGTCCCGCGTCCGACCCCGGCGCGCTGCGCCACCATCTCCAGGGTCGGACGCTTCCGACCACCACCGCTCTTGGCCACTTCAAGGCTCCCTCTGGGATCGTGTGCCCTCGCCCCGGCGTTTCCCGCCCCTGGGCGAAGGCGTGTTCGGCGGGTGTTCTTCCTATGGTCGTACCCGCCTGAGACGACTGTGTGGGGTGCCTCGTGAGACACCCCACCGTCGCCCATGGTTCACCAGGATCGCCACTACGTGTGCAGTCGCGCCGGGGCCGCCGTGCGGGCGGCCCCGGCCGAGCCGCGGTCACACGGGCGAGCCGGGGCTAACGCTCTGGGAAACACCCCGTCTTGGCCAGCTCGGCGTACCAGTGCCCGCTGTCCTTGACGGTCCGCTTCTGGGTCTCGTAGTCGACGTGCACGATCCCGAACCGGCGGGAGTACCCCCACGCCCACTCGAAATTATCCAGGAGCGACCAGGCGAAGTACCCGCGCAGGGGCACTCCGGCCCGAACGGCCTCCTTGGCCGCCTTCAGGTGGCCCTCGTAGTAGTCGACGCGGTCGGTGTCGTTGACCTCGCCGTCCTTGGTGACGGTGTCCTCGAAGGCGCAGCCGTTCTCGGTGACGTAGAGGTCGATGCCGCCGCTCTCCCCGGCCAGACGCGTGAGCACGTCGTACAGGCCCGTGGGGTCGATCTCCCAGCCCATGTGGGTGACTGGCAGGCCCTGGGAGACGTGCACCTCCTCGGGCTCGGCACCGAGCCAGGCACCGCCCTCGCCGCTGACCAGCGCCGGGTCCAGGCCCTTGGCGGAGGCGGCGACGAACTCGGGCGAGTAGTAGTTGACGCCCAGGAAGTCCAGGGGGGCGGAGGTGATGTCCAGGTCTCCGTCGACGAGGAAGGAGAAGTCGCTGATGTCGGCGAGCTCCTCGGTCACGTCCGCCGGGTAACGGCCCTTGAGCAGGGGGTCGGTGAAGATGCGGTTGCGCACGGCGTCGGCGCGGCGGGCGGCACGGGCGTCGGCGGCGCTGGGCCCGTGGGGGCGGATGACCGCCTGGTTGTGGGCGACGCCGATCCGGGCGGGGTTTCCGGTGGAGCGGATCGCCTCGGTCGCCAGACCGTGGCCGAGCAGCAAGTGGTGGGCCGCGGCCAGGGCCGCGGCCGCGTCGTTGTGCCCCGGCGCGTGATGGCCGTTGTGGTAGCCGAGGAAGGCCGAGCACCAGGGCTCGTTGATGGTCATCCAGTTGCTGACGCGGTCGCCGAGGGCGTCGGCGACGATCTGGGCGTAGTCGCGGAAGCGGTAGGCGGTGTCCCGGTGGGGCCAGCCGCCCGCGTCCTCCAGGGCCTGGGGCATGTCCCAGTGGTAGAGGGTGGCCCAGGGCTGGATCCCGGCCTCCAGGAGGGTGTCCACCAGGCGGTCGTAGAAGTCGATCCCGGCCTGGTTCACTGCACCGGTGCCCTCGGGGATGATCCGCGGCCAGGCGACGGAGAAGCGGTACGCACCCAGGTTGAGCTGGCTCATGAGTGCGACGTCTTCGGCGTAGCGGTGGTAGTGGTCATCGGCGGGGTCGCCGGTGTCTCCACCCAGGATCTTGCCGGGGGTGTCGGCGAAGGTGTCCCAGATGCTGCGGCCTCGGCCGTCCGCGGTCGTGGCGCCTTCGACCTGGAACGAGGCGGTGGCCGCCCCCCAGAGGAAGCCCTCGGGAAAATCGTTGCGGTTGCTCACTGTTGGTGTACGCACCTTCCGTGACGAGGGGACATCGTTTTGGGAGCGCTCCCATAAAAGAAGCAGAGAAGTACTTTGATGTCAATCAACGCGCCTCGCACCGCAACCCAACCGTTACGGGCAAAAGCAGTGGTGGCGCCGGGAACCGCGGTGGCCCCGACGCCCGCCAGAGCGTACCCCTTCGTTGGCATTTCTACTGTATTGACCGGCATGAGTTGCTATCAGGTGTTATTCGGTGGGGTCTTCCGTGGAACCGTCGACGGGAAGCACGATGCCCTGCCAGCGGTCCTCCATGAACCGGCGCACCTCGTCGCTGTGCAGCAGCTCGTTCAACCGGACGATGTCCTCGGCGCCGACGTCCTCCGAGCGCACCACCAGCCCGTTGGCGTACGGGTTGTCCTCGGTGTCCTCCCAGGCCAGTGCGTTGGCCGTCGAGGGCAGATCCGACTCCAGGGCGTAGTTGCCGTTGACCACCGCCGCGTCCAGGTCCTGTAGCGAGCGCGGGAGCTGGGCCGCCTCCACCGGTGTGACGGTGATGTCGAGCGGGTTGTCCTCGATGTCGTCCCGCGAGGGCGCGTCCTCCCCCGTGTCGGCCAGGGTGATCACGTCCTGGGCGGCGAGCAGGTCCAGGGCGCGCCCCATGTTGGAGGTGTCGTTGGGCACACCGACCTGCGCGCCCTCGGGCAGGTCCGCCAGATCCGTCAGATCCTGCGAGTAGACGCCGAACGCCTCCAGGTGCACGTCCGAGAGGTAGCTCAGGTCCGCACCGGGGTTGCCCTGTAGGTACTCCTCCAGGAACGGCCTGGTCTGGTAGTAGTTGACGTCCAGCTCGCCCTCGGCCAAGGCGGCGTTGGGCTGGTTGTAGTCGGTGTAGACCACCACGTCCAGGGTCAGTCCCGCGTCGGCCGCCAGCTCCTCCTCGACGAACTCCAGGATCTCGGCGTGCGGCATCGGCGTGGCGCCGATCCGCAGGGTGGTCAGGCCCTCCTCGTCGGTGCCCCCTCCCGCCCGTTCACTGGGGCTGCCGCAGGCGGCCAGCAGCACCGCCGCCATCCCCGCGGCGGCGCTCCCCCGTACCGCGCGCGCCCTCGCACTCCTGTTCATCGGTCTCCCTCCGTGTCGGTAGGACAACTCTGGGGGCGGGGGCGGCCTCGGCTGGCCCGGCGGAAGGCTCCCGTCAGCGCCGGGCCAGCCTGCGCGCCATCAGGTCGCCGAGACTCTGCACGATCTGCACGACCACGATGAGCAGGATGACGGTGGCCCACAGGTAGTGGTCGTTGAAGCGCTGGTAGCCCTCACGGATGGCCAGGTCGCCCAGACCGCCGCCGCCGATGGCACCAGCCATCGCCGAGTAGGAGATGAGGGTGACCACGGTCATCACCAGACCGGCGATGAGGCCGGGAAGCGCCTCGGGAAGCATGACCTTGCCCACGATGGTGAAGCGGCGGGTGCCCATGGCGTGCGCGGCCTCGATGACCCCCCGGTCCACTTCGCGCAGGGAGGTCTCCACCAATCGGGCGAAGAACGGGATGGCACCGATACTCAGGGGCACGACCGCGGCCGTGGGGCCCAGGGTGGTACCCACCAGGAAGCGGGTCAGGGACAGTACCGCCACCATCAGTACGATGAACGGCAGCGAGCGGCCGATGTTGACGATCGCGCTGAGCACGGTGCGCACGGCCGGGGCGGGGGTGAGGCCGCCCTTGTCGGTGGCCACCAGCAGCACACCCAGCGGCAGGCCGATGAGGACGCTGAAAACGGTCGCCCACCACACCATGTAGATGGTGTCCAGGGTGCCCAGCCACAGGTTGGGCCACATGGCGGGCCAGGCCTGGACGAAGGCCACGACGGCGTCCCAGGCGTTGGTGTCCTCGGTCGCCGCGGCGAGGGTGAGGGAGGGGTCGATGGTCACTTTCCGGCCTCCTCGACCAGCAGGCCGTGCTCGGACAGGTAGTTCAGGGCCTGGGCTCGGCGGTCACCTCTCAGGTCCACGCTCAGGCGGCCCACGGACTGCCCCGCGACCTTCTCCACACCGCCGCCCAGGATGTTGACGTCCACGTCGAAGCGGCGGGTGAGCTCGGACATGAGCGGCTCGTCGAAGGAGCGCGGGTAGGTGACGTACACCGTGTCCTGACCGCTCTGGGCGGGTAGCGGAAAGAGCGATCGCGCCATCAGCGAGCCGGGGGTGCCGATGAGGTCCAGAACACGACCGGACTCGCGGAACTCACCGTTCTCCATGATCGCCGCGGAGTCGCAGATCCGCTTGATCACGTCCATCTCGTGTGTGATCAGCAGGATGGTCAGGCCCAGTTCGTCGCGCAGGCGACGCAGCAGGGCGAGGATGGACTCGGTGGTGGCGGGGTCGAGCGCGGAGGTGGCCTCGTCGCTGAGCAGCACCTTGGGGTCCGAGGCCAGCGCGCGGGCGATGCCGACCCGCTGCTTCTGGCCACCGGAGAGCTGGGCGGGGTAGGCGCGCGCCTTGTCGCTGAGCCCCACGAGTTCGAGGAGCTCGCCCACGCGCGCCCGGCGGCGGGTCCGGTCGACGCCGGAGACCTCCAGGGGAAAGCCCACGTTGCCCGCGACGGTGCGCGAGGACAGCAGCGCGAAGTGCTGGTGGACCATGCCGATACCGCGGCGTGCCGCGCGCAGGCGGGCACCGCGCAGCGCGGTGACCTCCTCTCCCGCGACGCGGATCGTTCCGGCGTCGGGGCGTTCCAGGAGGTTGACCGAGCGCAGCAGGGTGCTCTTGCCCGCACCGCTCTGGCCCACGACCCCGAAGATCTCGCCGGGTTCGACGTGCAGGTCGACCCCGTTCATGGCGGTCACCCGGTGCTTCTTCAACCTGTAGGCCTTGTGCAGGCCCACTGCGTCAATCACGGTCTTCCCATCGACGTTTCAGCGGTGGTGTCACGGCGCGGGGTCCGGAGCGGGACTCAGCGTGGGGTTGACGCCCACATCCGAGCGTACGGAGCGCCCCGAGGGCGGGCGGTGGCGACGCGCCGACACGGGAGTCGCACGGCAAACGGTCCGAAGGTGCGGTTCCCCACCCCTTCCGCGCCCGGCATCCTCTCAGTCCCGGCGTCCCCGACCGGACCTCGGCCCCCGGAAGGGACGGCAGCGGCCGTCGGGCGGCTGCTGGTGCCACACGGCGGTGTTCGCCCAGGTGGGCGTGGTGGCCGTCTGGGCGCGCGGAAGCTTTCACTCTTCCAACCCAACCATGGGCAAATGATCCGGTTCGCCGGAATCGCACCTTATAGCTAGGTTATGTGGGCCACACCGAGGCTTTCGTCGCACGGTGGAATCGTCCCGTCTCTCCCGAATCCCCGTGTGAGTGCCTACACTCATGACCGTCCCGTTTCCTCCCGCCCCGTGCGCGCGAGAGGCCGGGGCCCCGGGCGCACCGACGGCCGCCGGCCCCCATCCGGGAAAGACGAGAAATATTACCCGCACCGCTCCCGTGCCCGCAGGGAGACCGCGCGGGTTCAAGGAGCGACCACACCGTGCAGTCCGACCACCAGAACCGAGTGGACGAGTTCGCCGACTTCTGGGCTCCCGATCCAACCGATTCCTCCTGGGCCGACCGGGTCGAAGCCATCGCCGCCGCACTCCCCGCACCCGTCCGACCCGGCCGGGCGCGGGCCGCCGCCCTCGCGGTGGCCCTGTGCGGGGCCTTCCTGTTCCTTCCCCAGGCCCCCGCCACGGCGGCGCCCATGGACCCCGAGAACATGAGCTCCCTCCAGGAGCGCGCGGACGCCCTGAGTGAGGACTACCAGGGCGAGCTGCGCGACATGGAGGGCGTCATCGCGGAGGCCGAGCGCGCGGAGGAGCGCGCCGAGGGCACTCGCGAGGACGTGGAGGACGCACGTGAACAGGTGCGGTCCCTGGCGGTGGCCACCTACACCAGCGGCGGGATCAACCCGTCGATGTCGCTGTTCGTGGAGACCGAGCCCGACGAGGTCATCGACCGTGCGGTGGTGATCGACTACCTGTCCAGAAGCAACCAGGACAAGATCGACCGGCTCAACCAGGCACTGAGCCGCGACGAGACCGCGCAGGAGACCGCCGACGAGCGGCTGGCCCAGGCCGAGGAGGACCTCCAGGAGCTGGAGGACCGGCGCGTGGAGGTGCAGCGGCTGATCGCCGACCACCCCGAGCAGCCGATAGGCGGCCCGTACACCATCACACCGCGCACCGAGCAGATGCGTGAGCTGGTCATCGAGAAATTCGGTGAGGGCAGCGACGTGGGCGGAGTGGGCTGCTACAGGGAGGTCGGCGGCTGGGTGGTCGGCGAGCACCCCAAGGGCCGGGCCTGCGATTTCATGTTGGACCCCAACGGGGGCATGCCCTCACAGGAGCAGATCGACCGCGGCTGGGCGATCTCGGAGTGGGCCAGGGACAACGCCGACGACCTCGGGATCATGTACGTCATCTACCGGCAGCAGATCTGGGACGTACGACGAGGCGACACGGACTGGCGAGCGATGGCCGACCGTGGCAACCTCACCGAGAACCACTTCGACCACGTGCACATCTCGATGTTCTGACGAGTGCGTGTGGCCAGAGGCACTCTGCTTTGCGGCCTGCTGTGGCCTCGGGCGAACCAGGCCCGCTGGTCAGACCAGGGTGGAGATGCAGAACGGATGGCCGGCGGGGTCCAGCAGGACCCTCCACCTGTGGGGCTCGGGCTGGCTCGGGGGCTCCGTCGCACCCAGCGCCAGGAACCTCGCTTGGGCGGTGTCCAGGTCGTCAACGCCCAGGTCGATGTGTGCCCGCTTCTCCTGGGCGGGGTCCGGCCAGGTGGGTCGTCGGTATCCGGGCAGCCGGGAGAAGCCCAGTCCGGCCGCTCCCTCCTGACCGAGCAGGACGAAGTCGTCACTGGCGTGGACGATGGGCAGGCCGAGGGCCTCACCGTAGAAGCGGGCCAGCTCAGCGGGGTCGGGGCAGTCGAAGGTGACGGCCGCGTAGCGAATCGTGGGTACGGGTGCGGTTTCAGTGCTCATGGGCAGCACGTTAGGACGGGACCAGGACAGGTTCGGTCCTGGTCATGAGAGAGACTCCAGGATGTGATCAGCACATCCGCACGCCTGCTACAGCTGGTCTCACTGCTGTCCGCACGGCCGCTGTGGACCTGCGGCGAGCTGGCCGAACACATGGCGGTCACCGAGCGCACGATCCGGCGGGACGTCGCCAGACTCCGGGAACTCGGCTACGGGGTCGAGTCCGACCCCGGGCCGTGGGGCGGCTACAGCCTCAGCGGCGGCACCCGGACACCGCCGCTGATCCTTGACGACGAGGAGGCTCTGGCCGTAGCCGTCGGACTGCGCGAGGCCGCGCTCAGCGGTGTCCTCGGAAGCGCACAGGCCGCACTGACGGCCCTGTTGAAGCTGCGGCAGGTCCTGCCGCCACGGGTCGCGGACCGACTTGGCGAGATGGACTCGGCCTTCGTGCACACCACCAGGCCGAATGAGCCGCAGATCGTGTCCGGCATGCTGCTGGAGCTGGCCACCGTGTGCCGCCGGAGCGAACGCACCCGCTTGTCGTACCGCGATCGAAAGGGGAGGGCGACGGTCCGGGACGTCGACCCCTACCGCTTGGTGCACACGGGACGCCGCTGGTACTTCGTCGCCCGGGACGTGGCGCTGAACGAGTGGCGGACGTTTCGGGCTGACAGGGTCGAGCGGATTCGGCCGACCGGGCACACGGTGGAACTCGTCGACCCGCCGGACCCGGCACTGCTCGTCTCCCGTGCCATAGCGAGCGGTGTGTATCCGCTCTACGCGACGGTCCGCCTCCCGCTACCGATGGACCAGGCGGTCCGGCTGGTCCCGCCGTCAGTCGGTACCCACCGCCCGGATGGCCCCGAAGCCACCATCGTCGATATCGGCGGGCCCGACGCGGAGGGGCTCGCCGGATACCTGCTCAGCCTGGCCGCCCCGCTACGGGTCCTGGCACCGGATGGGGTACGGGAGGCGCTGGTTCGCCGTGCCCGGGAACTGTTCGAGGACAATCTGGACAGTCAGCGTCCGTAGGGGCGCGTCGCGGGGAGGGAAACCGGCGGGGCCGAGGACGGGCAGCCCCAGGAGACGTGAGCGTCCGCGCGTCCCGGAGGAGAGCCTCTGCCACTGGCCGTCGGCCCGAAAGCCCGGTTGCTTCTTCGGTGACCGGTTCCGGTCACCGAAGAAGCAACCGGTCACCCCGAACGTCCAGGCCTGAGCCCACGGTGACGAAACCGCGGGCCGACGACCGGGAACACCCGGCCGCGGGGCGGGCCCTACTATCCCAGGCAGGGTACGAGCGTCCACCGCGTGGAATCACGATTGCGTCACGTACGTGATGAGCTCCTGCACAACCGACACAAAACAGTGACGATTCCCCCCACTACCCCAGTTCTGACCTGCCCCCGGACCCTTGGTCACAGCTAGGATGCAACAGTTCCGGCCCGGTCCGAGGAACCCCTCGGCCCCTTCCGGCCTCCACCCCGGTGGTCGGCACCCCGGTCTGTCGGAACCCTCCTCACGTACACGGGGAAACCCCCGCCCCACGCCCCCGCTTTCGCCCGCGGCCGGGCCGCGAGGGAATCGTGAGAACCCATCGGCGCACACATGCGTCCCAGACAACACGGTCAGCACACACGGGCGAGGGGAGCCATGAGCGAAAACGGACCTTACAACCAGCCACCACAGAACCCCTACGGTGGCGGGGACAACAGTGGGGGCCAGCCACCCTTCGGTCAGCCCTACGGCGACCCCAACACCGGCGGACAGCCCGGCTACGGCGGCCCCGCGGGCTTCCCCGGCCCTCCCGAACAGCAGATGTACCAGGGCGGCCAGCCGCCCTACCCCGGCGGACCGGGCGGCCCCGGAGGACCAGGCGGGCCCGGCGGTCCCGGGTATCCCCCGCCCCCGCCGCCGCAGCCCTCGGGCGGCGGCAAGGCGGGACTGTGGGTCGTGATCGGCGGCGGTGCCGTGATCATCGTCCTGGTGATCGCGGTCGTGGTCATGCTAGTCACCAACGGCAGCGGGAACCAGGCCGTCGCGCCCGCCGCCGACACCGAGTCCTCCCAGAGCGCCGAGGACAACCCTGAAGAGGGCGGTGAAGAGGGCGGTGAAGAGGGCGGCGACGAGCCCGCGCCCGAAACCGAGGCGGCCCCCGCCGGAGAGCCGCCCTACGCCGTGCCGACCGAGCCCTGCAATGCCTTCACCGACCAGGTGGTCTCCGACTTCCTGATCCAGGACGGCGGCGACAAGTCCGTCCGGGACGAGAACTCCTACTGCGACACCCTGGACGCCAGCGCCCCCGAGGGCAACGCGGCCGGCGGCTACGCGGCCTACGAGGTCGTCTACGCGGTCCCCTACTCCGCGGCCGACTCCATCGAGGCCGCCAAGAGCGACTTCCAGGACGACGTCGAGGAGATCACCGGCGAGAACCAGTACATCGACGTCTACAAGGCCGAGAACATCGAGGAGAACAAGGAGGTCGACCTCGGCGACGAGTCCCTCTACGTCCTCACGAAGTACGACTTCCTGGGCGACGACATCCCCCAGGCCGTGCTGCTGATCCGCACCGCCAACCTCAACATCCGGATCGAGTACCAGCTGCACCCGTCCTACGGCGGTGACGACACCGCCGAGGACCTGGTCATGCCCGACAACGTCGAGGAGATCATGCTCAACGCCGGCGCCGACGCGCTGGCCGTGGTCGGTAGCTGACCACTCCCATGAGCAAGGGGGCCGTGGCGTTTCGCCGCGGCCCCCTACCCGTGCCGCCCTCCTCCAGACGGGCCGTGCGTCTCCCTAGAGGCCGGCGCGCACCCGGCGGGCCGCCTCCACCATGTTGCGCAGGGCCTGCTCGACCTCGGCGTAGCCGCGCGTCTTGAGGCCGCAGTCCGGGTTGACCCACAGGTTCCCGGCGTCGATGTGGGCGACCGCCAGCCGCAACGCCCCCTCGACCTCCTCCACCGAGGGCACCCGCGGGGAGTGGATGTCGTACACGCCCGGGCCGATCCCCCGCTTGTAACCGCGGCTGCCGAGGTCGCGTACCAGTTCCATGCGCGAGCGGGCGGCCTCCACACTGGTGACGTCGGCGTCCAGGGCCTCGATCCCGTCGACGATCAGCCCGAACTCCGAGTAACACATGTGCGTGTGGATGTTCGTGGACGGTGACACCCCGGAGGTGGCCAGGCGGAAGGCGTTCACCGCCCAGTCCAGGTACTCCCGGCGCCGCTCCCCGCGCAGCGGCAGCAGCTCGCGCAGGGCCGCCTCATCCACCTGGATGTGGCGGATCCCGGCGCGTTCCAGGTCAGCGACCTCATCGCGCAGCGCAAGGCCCACCTGGAGCGCGGTCTCGCCCAGCGGCTGGTCGGTGCGTACGAACGACCAGGCGAGCATGGTCACCGGACCGGTGAGCATCCCCTTGACCGGCTTGTCGGTGCGCGACTGGGCGTAGGTGATCCACTCGACCGTCATGGGTTCGGGGCGCGAGACGTCGCCGAACAGGATCGGCGGACGCACACACCGCGAACCGTAGGACTGCACCCAGCCGTTCTCGGTGGTGGCGTAGCCCTCCAGCTGCTCGGCGAAGTACTGGACCATGTCGTTGCGCTCGGGCTCGCCGTGCACGAGCACGTCCAGGCCGATCTCCTCCTGAAGCGCGACGACCCGGTCGATCTCCTCGCGTAGGAGTTGCTTGTAGGCGTCCTCAGCCAGCTCTCCCCTGCGGTACGCGGCCCGGGCGCGGCGCAGTTCCGGGGTCTGCGGGAACGAACCGATGGTGGTCGTGGTGAGCGGGGTGTCCGTGGGTGCGCCGCGGTCCTGGGGGCGCTGGTAGGCATCCGGGCCCAGGGCGTCGAGGCGGGCGCGCACGCGGGCGTCGGTGAAGGCCGGGTCGCGGGCATCGCCCTCTTCGGCGTACTCAGCCTCGGCGCCCTCGGACAGCACGCGGCCGAGCAGGGCCGCCTCTCCCGCCTTCTGCTTGGCGAAGGCCAGGGCCCCGCGCAACTCCGGAGCCAAGGAGGTCTCGGCGTCCAGGTCCAGGGGCACGTGCAGCAGCGAGCAGGAGGTGCTCACAGTGAGCTCGTCGGTGAGGGCGAGCAGCGTGCCGAGCGTGGCCACGGCGGCCGGAACGTCGGTGCGCCAGACGTTGCGTCCCTCCACCACGCCAGCGACCAGGCGGGTCCCGCCCAGGCCGGATACCTTCACCAGGTCGTCCACGCCCTCGTCGTCGGTGACCAGGTCCAGGCCGACTGCCTCGACCCGGGAGTCCTTGAGAGCGCGCAGGGCGGGTGCGCCGATGGAACCGAAGTAGGTGGAGACCAGCAGGGCTGGACGGTCGGAGAGGGAGCCCAGGCGCTGGTAGACGCGCTCCAGGCGGCTGATGGCGGCGCGGCCCTCGTCGGTGGCCAGGATCGGCTCGTCCAGCTGGACCTCGGTGGCGCCCTCGGCCCGCAGGTCGCCGAGGAGCCGGGCGTAGGCGTCCAGGAGCTGGTCGAGCAGCTCAATGGGCTCCCATCCCCCGGGAGCGTCGTCGGCGGCCTTGGCCAGCATCAGGAAGGTGAGCGGGCCGACCAGGACCGGACGGGTGTGGAAACCGGCCTCGGCGGCCTCCCGGAACTCGGCGACGGGCTTGTCACCGACCAGGCGGGGGCGGGTGCTCGGCGAGAGCTCGGGGACCAGGTAGTGGTAGTTGGTGTCGAACCACTTGGTCATCTCCAGTGGCGGGGCGCCCTGCTCGCCGCGTGCGAGGGCGAAGTAGCGGCTCAGCTCCTCGTCCCGGCTGTCCGCGGCGGCCGGCGGGGCGAAGCGGGAGGGGACCAGGTCGAACAGGACCGCGGTGTCCAGGACGTGGTCGTAGTAGGAGAAGGTGTTGGACGGGATGTCGTCCACCCCGGCCTCGCGCAGCTGGGTGTAGACGCCCAGGCGCAGGTCGGCTGCGACCGAGTCCAGCTCCTGGGCGGTGGTCCCACCCTTCCAGTAGGACTCACTGGCGCGCTTGAGTTCGCGGTCGGGGCCGATGCGCGGGTAACCGTGCACGGTGGAGCGCACGGAGGAGCGGGGCGCGCCCGGGGAGGCGGGGCCCGTCTTGGGCCTGGGGATCTCGGTCATGAGCTTCTCTCCCTCGTCGAAAGCCGGGTACCGGCCACGAGGCGGGGCGAGGAGCGGGCACGCCGACGGACACGCCATGAGCGTGCACACCTGTCCACCGCCCCCGGCCCTCCCTCGGAGCGCGGGACCACCGGCGGCACGGACGCACCGCCGGGTGGAGGCAGGTCTTCGGACTCGGGGGCGCGGGCGGTGCGGACACCGCTCCTCCTACTGGCCACCGCTTCCCAGTTCCCGACCTTCTCGACCGGGCCACCAGTGCCTGTGGTGACGCTCGTTCCCCCATACCGCTGCGGGGCAGTCCCGGATTCGCACCGGGTTCCCTCTTACGACACCCCCCTACCCCACCGGTACCGTCCGGTTCGCGGGGTGGCGCGTGTACCTTCCACGCCTGCAAGTATAGGGAGCGCCCCCTCCGCCCTTGTATCCGGCGTGCGCCCTCATGCGTCCGGCCAGACAGCGCGAACCCCTGTCACACAGCCGACGTCACACCCGATGTGAAGCGTTACGCGGTGAGCCCTCCCCTGTCGCTCCCCGCGGACGTTCGTCTGACGATGAACGTGGAGATTCCCTCGTGAACAAGCAGTCCCGCCCGACCATGACACCGGACCATCCTCTGATCACGGTCCTGGCTGCGTTTCTGGTCCTGGCGGGGATGGTGTTGCTGGCCGTCCGCCCTTTCGACAGGGCCGAGTCTCCGCCGGCTGACGATGCGTCGGCGTCCTCCGGCGAGGACGAGGCGCCGCCTCCGGCCGAGGGCGGTCCCGACGGGCTGACCGTGGTGGACGCGGCGGACGTTGTGGGCACCGAAGAAGCCGAACTCGCCTACGACGGCGGGATCACCACCTCGGTGACCTACCCGGTCATCCCCAACGCCGAGCCGCTGGAGGATTTCCTGGAGCGCGAGCTCACCGATGAGGTACACGCCTTCGAGGCGGCCAGCCCGGGCGCGGTCTCCTTCGAGGCGGCGTGGAACCTGACCGCGGCGGGCAACGGTCTGGTGGGGGTCCGGATGACGCGGGTCGAGACCGACTCCGAGGGGCCCGAGGAGGGGTACACCACCTACTGGTACGACACCGCCACCGCGGAGCACCACCCCTCCGCCGCGCTGATCGCCGGGCAGGAGGAGCTGGAAGAGCTCAACAGACTGGTGCGCGAGGCGGTGGAGGGCGGGGACGGCGCCGCGGACCCGGACATCATCCATCCGATCCGCTCCCTGTACGACTCGATGGGGTTCAACCCCGACGGGGACCTGGTGGTGGAGTTCGACGCCGGACAGGTCGCCCCCGTGTCGGAGGGCCGCACGCACGCGGTCATCGACGCCGAGGACTCCGGGGAACTGCTGTCGGAGCTGGGCGCGCGCGTGCGTGACACCGCGACCGTGGGTGTTGAGGACTTCGTGATCCCCGCCCCGCCCCAGGCCGACAAGGACGGCCAGGAGGACGGGGACGGTCCCATGCCCGGAGAGCTGCCCGTGGTCGACGACGGCGTCGGCTGCTCCGGCCCCGACACCAAGTGCGTGGCGCTGACCTACGACGACGGGCCCGGCGGACGTACCCCCGAACTGCTGGACGTCCTGGCCGAGTACGACGCGCGGGCCACGTTCTTCGTCACCGGATACCCGGTCATGGAGCACCCGCACACGGTGCGGCGCGCCTACGCCGAGGGACACGAGCTGGCCAACCACACCCTGAACCACCCCGACCTGGCCGGCCTGAGCTCGGGCCGGGCGCGCTCGGACCTGGACACCGTGCAGGCGTTGGTGTACCGCGAGACGGGGCACACCATGAATCTGATGCGCCCGCCGTACGGCTCCACCGACGACGGTGTGGCGTCGGTGACCGCGGACATGGGGCTGGCCCAGATCCTGTGGAGCGTGGACACCAACGACTGGAAGGACCGGAAGGCCCCCGTGGTCTCCGACCGGACGCTGGACGGCGCTTCGGACGGGGCCATCATCCTCATGCACGACATCCACGGCACCACCATCGACGCCGCCCGCACGATCGTCGGGGAGTTGGACGCGCGCGGGTACACCATGGTCACCGTTTCCCAGATGCTCGGAACCACGACCCCCGGTGAGGTCTACGTCGACGGGGTTCCCGACCTCCCCGACACGTCCGCCTAGGGATGCGGTGTCGGAGCGTCGGACGGGAGACGATGGCGAAGGAACCCGTGAGTGAGCAAGATGGTGCTGGAAGCAGCGGGGACAACTTGTGGGACACGCATCCTGCCCTGTGAGCGTGACCACATGTGGTCACGCTCACAGGAGGGGTGACGGCGTCACTTATGTTGCTCCCAGCAGCCGCGTTGGCACCTGCTTAGGGATGAGGGAGTCCGGTGTTGTCGTCGACCCGAGTTCATCCGAACGAAGCCGTCCGGTGCCCGAGGGGCGGAGGGCACGGACCGTGGGAGCACAGACCGTGGTGGCCCGCGGCCGTACTGATGATACTGGTTCTGCCGTTGGCGGCCTGTGACGTCCAGGAGACCGCCTCGGAGGCCGACGATCCGGAGCTGATCACGGTCCTGCTGGACGAGCCGGGCGATGAGATCGCCGAGTGGCGCGGTGAGGCGAGCGACTTCGGGGACCACCCGTACCAGCCGGAAGGCTTGGAGATCGACGTCTCCTATCCACGGTTCGAGGGGGCCGAGGCCTTCGCCGAAGGACTGGCCGCACAGGTGGACCAGGAGGTGCGGGACTTCCGCGGCGCCAGCCGGAACCCGATGCACCTGGACATCGAGTGGGAGGTGGCCGCCGCGGGGAACGGCGTGCTGGGCGTGCGCCTGGTGCGGACCGAGGAGGACTACCACGGACTGCGCCAGGGCTACGGGACGTACTGGTACGACGCGTCCACCGGCCACACCGCGTACGCGACGGAGCTGCTGGCCGACGACGCGGCTCTGGAGAAGCTCAACGGGATCGTGCGCGAGGCGTTCGCCGACGAGGAGGACGTGGACGTGGAGGGCCTGCATCCGGTGATGCGCACGTACGACTCGATGGGGTTCAACACTGACGGGGACCTGGTCGTGGAGTTCGACGACGGGCATCTGTCCCCGGTCGTGGAGGGCCACGTACCGACTTCGGAGCCGGGCCGGATGGTCGCGGTCGTGCCCTCGAAACAGGCCCTGCCGCTGCTGTCCGACCTGGGCGAGCGGGCACGGGAGGCGTCGCTGGCCGAGGAGCCCGTACTGGCCGTGGAGGAGCCCGGGACCGAACCGGAGTCCGCCCCGGCGGTTCCGGGAGTGGTCTCGGCCCGTGACCCGGACGTGGACTGCGCGAAGACCAAGTGCATCGCGCTGACCTTCGACGACGGCCCGGCCAAGGCGACACCGCACCTGCTGGACCTGTTGGCGGAGGAGGACGTGACGGCCTCGTTCTTCCTGAACGGCGACCCGTCCCTGACCCGGCCCGGTGTGCTGCGGCGCGCCTACGCCGAGGGACACGAGCTCGGCAGCCACAACGACCTGCACGAGCACATGCCGGAATACTTCTCCGGCGAGGAACTGGTCGGCCAGGTGGCCGCGGTGAGCGCTATGGTGCGCCGCCAGACGGGGGGCACCGTGGAGCTGTTCCGGCCGCCGTTCGGGGACAGCTCGCCGGAGGTGCTGAAGGAGATCGGCAGGCAGGGCATGGCCGAGATCCTGTGGAGCCATGACAGCAAGGACTGGACCGACCTGAGCCGCGACGAGATCGTGGAGAGCGTGGTGGAGCATGCCGAGCCCGGAGCGGTGGTACTGCTGCACGACACCCTGTCGCCGACCCTGGCGGCTACCCCTGAGATCATCGAGCAGCTGCGTGGGCAGGGGTACGAGTTCGTGACCGTCAGCCAGGTCTACGGCGGCCCCGAGGCCGGCGAGAGCTACCCGCCCGAGGGCCTGACCGCCCCCATCGGATCCTGACGGCCGCTGGAACGGTCTGTTCGGTGCTCCCCTGGGCGGGCGCCGGATCCGGTGCTGTCGCCCCACCACGGGGATGCCGGCAGCACCCGGCCACGGAGCGAACGCGAAGCGTCCGTGTCCGCCCCGGCCCCAGGAGGCCGGGCTGGGAGGACTCAGCCATCCGCCGGTGAAGGTGGACCCGTCCGCTCTGCCTCTGCCTTCGACCGTCGGGACGGCCCCGTCGCACCCCGTCGCCGCACAACGCTCCCTAGCCGTTCGCGGTGACGGTCGCGGCGTCCGGCTCCTCCCCGTTGCCGGAGCGGGAGGGGACGTCAGCACCAACGGCCTCGCTGATGGAGCGGTAACCGGCGGAGCGGGCCAACCGCACCAGGCCCCGGTGGATACGGCGGGGCCAGAGGGGACCGCCGTAGATGAGGCCGGTGTAGCCCTGCACGAGGGTTGCTCCGGCTCGGATGCGGGCCCAGGCGTCCTGCGGGGTCTCGATGCCGCCGACGGCGACCAGGGTGACCCGGTCGCCCACGCGGGCGCGCAGACGGCGCAGTACCTCCAGGGAGCGCTGCTTGAGCGGAGCCCCGGACAGGCCACCAGCACCGGCGGCCTCCACCTGGTCGGTGGCGGTGGTGAGGCCCTCGCGGGAGATGGTGGTGTTGGTGGCGATGATGCCGTCGAGGCCCTCGTCGAGAGCGAGGTCGGCGACGGCGTCGACGTCCTCGTCAGCGAGGTCGGGGGCGATCTTGACCAGGAGGGGCAGGTCCGGGCGGTCGGCCTCGGTGAGGGCCTCGCGCACGGCTGTCAGAAGCGGACGCAGCTGCTCCACACCCTGGAGGTTGCGCAGCCCCGGCGTGTTCGGCGAGCTGACGTTGACCACCAGGTAGTCGGCGTAGCGGGCCAGGCTCCGGGCGCTGACCGCGTAGTCGGCGGGGGCCTCCTCCTCCGGGGTCACCTTGGTCTTACCGATGTTGACGCCCAGTACGGGACGGCGTTTGCCGAGCTGGTGGTGGAGGCGCTCGGCGATCAGTGCGGAGCCCTCGTTGTTGAAGCCCATCCGGTTGACGATCGCGCGGTCCCCCACCAGCCGGAACAGGCGCGGCCTGGGGTTGCCCGGCTGGGGTTGTGCGGTGACGGTACCGATCTCCACGAAGCCGAAGCCGAGTGCGGCCAGCCCTGAGGGGCTCTCCGCGTTCTTGTCGAAGCCCGCCGCGAGCCCCAGCGGGCCGGGGAACTCCCGGCCCAGGGCACGCACGGTCAGCTCCGGCTCACGCGGCCCGAGCGCCCTGCCCATCGCGGCGGCCACACCGGGGACGGCGGACACCCCGCGCAACGCGGCGAAGCTGAGCTTGTGCACCTTCTCCGCGTCCATGTGGCGCAGGACCGAGCGGAAGACAATCTGGTAGAACACGGTCATCCGTTTCCGTCGCCCTCGCGCTCGGCGAGGTAGCGTTCGAGTTCCTCACCGAGTTCGTCGGCGGTGGGCAGCTTGGCCTCGTCGTCGGCCAACGGGAGTGTGGGACGTTCCTCGGGGTCGGTCCGCGAGGACATGATGTCGTCGTACTGGCGCTCCAGGTTGGCCACGACGCGCTGGACCTCCTCGGAGGCCGCGACCTGTTCGGCGATGTCGACGTCGGTCGTCCGGGCGGCCTCCTCCAGTCCCTCGGTGGGCAGGGCCAGGCCGGTGGCCCCGGACACGTACTCGGTGGCGGCGATGGCCGCACGCGGGTACTGGGACTGGCCCAGGTAGCTGGGCACGTGGACGGCGTAACCGACGAAGTCGTGGCCGCCCTCACCCAGCCGGTACTCCAGCAGCGAGGTGGCACTGCCGGGCACCTCGACGCGGCCGATCCACGGGGTGTGGCCCTCGACCAGTTCGGGACGGGTCGAGTGCGGGGTGACCGTGACCGGCCGGGTGTGCGGAACAGCCATGGGGATGCCGTGGGCGCTGATGGACAGCGTGACGGAGAAGTGGTCGACGAGCTGGCCGACGGCGGCGATGAAGGCCTCCCACTCGCGGTCCGGTTCCGGCCCGTACAGGACCAGGAAGGGGGCCTCCTCCTCGTCGTGCATCCGGTACAGGGCCAGTTTGGGCGTATCGTAGGCGGTCCAGGTGTTCTCGACGAAGGTCATCATCGGACGGCGCGACCGGTAGTCCACGAGGCGGTCGGTGTCGAAGGTCGCGACCTCCTCCGCGGTGAACCGGTCGAACAGCGACGTGACCATCTGGCGCCCAGCGTGTCCGGCGTCCACGAAGCCGTCCAGACAGACAAGCATCGCCAGCCCGGCGACGTCGTCGAAGCCAGGGTGGAGTTCGTACAGGTCTGCGGAATCACGCACCGGGTTCTCGTCTCCAAAAGGGTCTGGTTCGCAGAGCTCACGCTCACGCGGCGGTCGGGATACGGCCGGGCAAGTCCGGCCTGATGCCGCTTGGGGTGTTGTGCCCCGCTTTTCCACAATACCGATCCGGTCCTCCCAGAGCCGCCCCTGGGAGCCACCCCCGCACCGGGCCGGTGGGAGCCGATCCTCCCAGAGCCGTCCCCGCACCGGACCGGTGGGAGCCGGGACCCACGGACCGAACTCGGTGAGACCACCCTCACACCTCGCAAGGCGCCCCTACCGCGCCGGTGGGGGCGCCTTACGGATCAGCGCAGGTCGGCCACCCTTAGCGCGCGCAACCGGTTGAGGACAGCCACGATCTCGTAACGGCGCGGTAGGACGTAGTCGCCGCCGAAGTCGGAGCCGAGCAGCGTGACGCCCTTTCTGCTCAGGGCCTCCTCCAGGGAGTCGAGCGCCTCGACCAGGGTGCGGGTGCCGTCCAGGTGACGGCCACCGACGAGTTCGCGCAGGGCGAGGCCGGCTCCGGTGATCTGGCCGGGATCGGCGAACTGCTCGATCGAACGCACGTCGATGTCGCTGTCGCCGAACACCAGCACGTCCGTGTCGCGGCGCTTGAGCTTCCCCTTGCCGCGCGAGGTGGTGTCGTCCACGGAGCCGGGGGCGACCACCCGTGCGCGCGGTAGGGCGAAGTCGGCGTCGACGCGATCGTGGGCCAGCTCGCGGGCCTGCTCGGTGACGTCGTGCGGATGGTAGGCGTCGAGCATGACGACCTGGTCGGCGACGTCGAAGTAGTCGCCGCTACCGCCCATGACCAGGACCGTGGAGACCCCGTGGTCGCGGTACAGGGGACGGACGAGGTCGATGAACGGGATCAGGGGCTCGCGGTCGCCGTGGACGAGGGCCTGCATGCGCTCGTCACGGATCATCAGGTTGGTGGCGGTGGAGTCCTCGTCCACCAGCAGCGTGCGCGACCCCGCTTCCACGGCCTCGCAGATGTTGGCCGCCTGAGAGGTGGACCCCGAGGCGTTCTCGGTGCGGAAGTCGCTCGTATCCGCTCCGGTGGGCAGGTTGCGCACGAAGGGGCTGACGTCCACACGTTCGACCCGACGGCCCTCCTCCGCGCGGATCTTGACGGCGTCGTCCCTGGTCACCACCAGTTCGCGTCCGTCACCGGGCACATGGTCGTAGACACCGCGTTCGAGGGCGTGCAGCAGGGTGGACTTGCCGTGGAAGCCGCCGCCGACGATGAGGGTGATGCCCTCGGGGATGCCCATGCCGCTCACGGTGCCCCGGTGCGGCAGGTCGGCGCTCACCCGCATGCTCTCGGGCGAGGCGAAGGGTACGGCGCCCCGGGCCATGGGTTCATCGCTGACGCCGCTGAGCCGGGGCAGGATGGCCCCGTCCGCGACGAAGGAGACCAGGTTCCTCTCCGCCAGCTGGGCACGCAGGGCGACCGTGTCCGCGACGGTGTCGGCGAAGGCGACGGCCTCCTCCGTGTCGACCTCCTCCCAGTCGAGGTCGTCGACCAGGTCGGGCAGGGTCCGGCACAGCTCGCGCTCGGCGGTACGGCCGTCGATACGGCGGCCGTGGCCGGGCAGGTCGATACCGATGCGCAGGTCGATGCCACCGTCAGTGAGCTGGCAGGAGGACCGCTCGATGACCTCCTGGCCGCCGGTGTCGACCTTGAGCAGCGATCCCCGCAGGAGTCTGCGGGCACGCCGTCCCAGGTAGTCGGCGGTGGCGCGGCGGCGCACCGGGTCGCCCCAGGCGCTCTTGGGGATGCCGGTGTCCGGGACGAGCACGCGTACGCGCGAGGGTGGCGCGAACGGGTCGGCCTGGACCCGCTGCACGGTCAGGGTGAAGTCGCCGAAGTCCCAGTCGCCCTTGAGGGACTTGTAGCGCCCGTAGGAGGCTCCGTCCATCCGCAGCAGCTCGTCGGAGAGCCTGGCGTCGTCGCGGACGCCACGGATGGGCTCGGGCTCGGGCCTGCGCCCGCCGCCCTGGCCTCCGCCGCCGCGGCCTCCGCCGTACCGGCGGCCCTGGCCGCCCCCGTGCCGTCCCGTCATGACTGTCCCCCTGGGTGTCGCTTCTGCTGCTCCGGCCAGGTTAGGCGTTTAGCGGATCCTCCGCAGAAGGCCTGTGGACAACCGCGCCCGGACCGGCCTGACCGGAAAAGACCTCCCTGACAGGCACTGCGGCACCGGGGCGCCGGCGGTGACGCCGCGACGTGCCCCGCTTCGGCGAGCGCGAGAGGCCGCGGAAAGAAGAAAACGGAACCCGCGAAACCGGTCCTTGGGAAAACCCGTGGTCGACGGACTCGTGGGCTGTTCGATCGCGGGCTGCTGAGCCTGGCCCGGGGTCGGTGAGGGGGCACCGGACACGCGGCCGGCTCCGGGGCGCCGGGGCCGGTCTGTCGGGGGTGCGCCACAGGTTCCTCCGGCACCAAGGGGGCGCACCGTGGAGTGTGGCGGGCACCTCCCCGGGAGGGGTGGGGAGGTGCCTCGATTCAGTTCTACCGGAAGACGAGGCTTCGCGCGGGGCAAACCCGGATTCCTTCGGCCCCGGCCCTGAATCCACCTTCGGCGGCTACGGCTCTTCCCGCCCCCGCCGTGCCCCGTCATCCCTCAGGGGCGGCGCGCAGGGCCCGGTCGCGGCCGTCCACGGACGCACTTCTTTTCCGACGATGACGTCAACCCTAGAGATGCAGGGTTCCGGTGGCCACGGACACCGCCTCGCCGCCGATCAGCACACGCTCGCCCCGGTCCTCCAGGAGCAGGTCGCCCCCGCGCGCGGAGGCCTGGTGCGCGGTCAGCGCGCTCCGGCCCAGGCGCTCGGCCCAGAACGGGGTGAGCACGGTGTGCGCCCTGCCGGTGACCGGGTCCTCGGGAACGCCGACGTTGGGCGCGAACACCCGGGAGACGAAGTCGGGCCCGTCGTCGGCGGGGGCGGTGGCGATCACCAGGTGGTAGGGCAGCCGGCCGAGCGCGGCCGTGTCGGGTGCCAGTCCGCGCACGGTGTCCTCGTCGGCGAGTTCGACCAGCAGGTCGTCCTCCCCGCCCAGCCCCGCCCACAGGGGCTCGGCGCCCAGGGCCTCGGCCAGGCCCGCGGGCTCCTCCACCTGCTTCGGGGGCTTGGCGGGGAAGTCCATCCACAGCCGCCCGCCGCGCTCGGTCACGGTGAGGACGCCGCTGCGGGTGGTGAAGCGGTAGGGGCCGGCGACTCCGAGCACGGAAAGGGTGTGGGCGGTGGCCAGAGTGGCGTGGCCGCACAGGTCGATCTCGACGGTGGGCGTGAACCAACGCAGCTCGTAGTCGGCCCCCTCCTCGTCCACGGGGCGGACGAAGGCGGTCTCGGACAGGTTGAACTCGGCGGCCACCCCCTGCGCCCAGCTGTCCGGATAGTCCTCGTCCAGGACCAGGACGGCGGCGGGGTTTCCGGCCAGGGGACGGTCGGTGAAGGCGTCGACCACGCGGTACTCAGGCATGGGACCCAGACTAGAAGTGCCCCGACCGCGCGCCAAAGGTCCGTTCGGCACTGCGGTGGACCCTTTTTCCGCGGCCGCCCGCAGACCCTCTACAGGGGCGGCTCGTCGAGGATGAACATGGTCTGTGTGCTCTTCACCTCGGGGAGGCGCTGGAGGCGTTCGAGGACGAAGGTGCGCAGGGCCGCGGCGTCGGTCACGCGGACCAGCAGGAGCAGGTCGACGTCCCCGGAGACCAGGGCCGCGTGGTCGACCTCGGGGATGTCACGCAGGTAGCCGCGGAAGCGCTCCCAGGAGTGCTGTTCGATGCGCACCGACACGTAGGCGGACAGGGCGGTGCCGTACTTCTCGGGGTCGATGACGGCGGTGAAGCCGCGGATGACGCCGTTACCGCGCAGGCGTTCGAGACGGGAGTAGGCGTTGGCGCGGGAGATGTGCGCCTGTTCGGCGACCGCGCGGATGGACATGCGTCCGTCGTCGCGGAGCAGGGAGATGATGCGACGATCGGTGTCGTCCAGCTGCACGGCCATGTGTCTTACCTCGTACCGCTCACATGATGATCGAATGAGAACATCCGGGTCGTCAGGCCGCACTACTGAGCAGTTTGTCCAGCATCGGCGCGAGGTTATCGACAATATGGGGTTATTCACCTCATATTCAAGACATGAAGCACACCGATGAGCGATCTCGTCAGGCTCCGCCACTCCCCTCGACGGAGCCCGTGCGCCTCGTGGACCGGCACGGTCGGCGTGTGGAACACCCGTTGTTCACCGCTCCCGTTCCCACCCGGCTCGCCGACCTCCACCGCGCCATGGTCATCGGCCGTCGCTTCAACCAACAGGCCAGCACACTCGCCCGCCAGGGCCGCCTCACCGTGTACCCGTCCTCGACGGGGCAGGAGGCGTCCCAGGTCGGCGGTGTGCTGGCTCTGTCCGAGCAGGACTGGCTCTTCCCCAGCTACCGCGACAGCGTCGCCCTCATCGCCCGCGGGGTCGACCCGGTGCGGGCCCTGTCCCTGTTCCGCGGCGACTGGCACGCCGGATACGACCCCCGCCGCCACCGCTGCGCGCCCCAGTGCACCCCGCTGGCCACGAACGCCTCCCACGCGGTGGGCCTGACCTACGCCGCGCGCCGCAGGGGCCACGACGTGGCCGCCCTCGCGCTGATGGGCGACGGCGCCACCAGCGAGGGCGACGCCCACGAGGCCTACAACTTCGCCGCCGTGTGGAACACCCCCGTGGTCTTCCTCGTGCAGAACAACCACTGGGCGACCAGCGTGCCCCTGCGCACTCAGACCGCGGTCCCGACGCTGGCGCACAAGGCGATCGGCTACGGGATGAAGGGCTATCACGTGGACGGCAACGACGCCGCGGCGGTGTACTCCGTGGTCTCCCAGGCCCTGGCCGAGGCTCGGGCCGGAGGCGGTCCCGCCATCGTCGAGGCGGTCACCTACCGGGTGGACCCGCACACCGCCTCCGACGCACCGCAGCGCTACCGCGACGGGTCCGAGGCCGCCTACTGGATCGAGCGCGACCCCCTGCTGCGTACGGAGGCCCTGCTGCGCTCGGAGGGCACGCTCGGAAACGCCGAGGAGACGGACCGGGCCCTGACCGCCTTCGACACCGACGCCGAGAGGGTCGCCGCCCTCCTGCGCGAGCACATGGACGGAAAGCGCGAGCCAGCCCCCGCTTCCCTGTTCGCCAACGTCTGCTCCACGGTTCCACCCCTGCTGGACCGACGGCGCCGCGATTTGGCCGATGAGCTGCGGAAGGTCTGAATGGCGCGTACACCCGTCGGCGAACCCGCCGAGGTGTCGGTCGCGGTCGGCGCTCCCCTGATCACCGCCGCCCCGCACGTCACACAGACCCACGTCACCCAAACCTCCGTGCCGGATGCCCGGGAGCGGTCCGGACCCGTCGGCGGCAACGGCGCCGCCGGCCAGGCGGGTCCGGAAGCCGCCCTGGTGGGTTACGGCGCGGGACAGGGTGCGCGGACCCCGCGTCGGCGCGCCCACGCGGAGGACGGGTCGCCGCTGTCAACGGCGACCGGCGCCCCGTCCCCGCCCCCGGAGGAGCGCGTCCGTGTGGTGCCGCCGCTGGTGCGGCGCCTGACTCGTGAGCACGGGATCGACGCGGCCTCGGCGCGCGGCCCAGGGGAGGAGGCCTGGTACCGCGCCGGGACGTGGAGTCGCTGGTCGCGGAACGGGAGGCGGTATCCGGGCCCGCGTGGGAAGAGCATGTGCCCGGACCCGCGCGGGAGCTGAGCGAGGCCGAGGCGGCGCGGACGGACTCGTTGGGACCGGAGGACCTGCGCGGCGGGACGTTCACCGTGAACGACTACGGGGTGTTCGGCGTGGACGGGTCCGCGGCGGTCACCAACCACCCGGAGGCGGCGATCCCGGGCCTGGTCCGGGTCCTGAGCCGCCCATGGGTGGTGGGCGAGAACGCGGTGCCCAGACCGGTGACGGAGCCGCCGCCGGCCTTCGACCACCGTGTGTGCGGCGGGGGTACGGGCGGGTTCCCGCGGTTCGTGGCGGACTGCGTGGAACGCCCGCGACTACTGCTCGACCACATGTGAGCAATCCGCGACGAGGGACCGCGGCAGTGTCGGCCGCGGCCCCTCGCGCGCCTCCACCGGGCGCTCGGGAGCTGTCCCCGGGCACCGCGCGGGCGGATTACCTGCCGCGCAGCCTGTCGACCACGGAGTTCAGACGCGAGCCCAGGCTGTGCCGACCGCTGCTCTGGGACGCCAGGCCCCTGCCCTCGTCGTCGACCGCACCGGCGTGCGCGCCGGACGGACCGCGGGTCCAGGCGAAGAACAGAGCGATCATCAGAGCCGGGATGACGGCCAGGGCCAGCAGCCCGGCACCGCCCATGACGCTGTCCGAGCCCATGAGCTGGAATCCGGAGATGTCGTTGGCGGCGGTCTCGGCTGTCACGCCGCCGTCACCGTCACCGTCACCGCCGGTGGTGGTGGCAGCGTCCTCATCGGACTGCTCCTGCTCGTCGGCGGCCTGCCCGGCACCGCCGTCGGTGGCCTTCTCGGGAGCGGCCTCCTCCTCGGAAGGCTCCTCCGAGGGCTCATCAGAGGGTCCTTCCGAACTCTCCTCAGCGGCCTCCTCCGAGGCCTCCTCCGCAGGCTCCTCCTGGGGCAGGGCGTCCTCGGGGATCGGGGAGACCGCGTTCTCGCACTCGTTCCCGGGCTGCTGGAAGGGGTGCGGGGCGCCCTCGGTACCGTTCCCCTCGCCCCACTCGGTGATGTAGTACTCCACGTCGAGGTGGCCGTTGCCGCCGCTGACGGTGTAGCTGGACTCGTCCCAGGCCTGGCCGGTGATCTCGGCGAAGGTCTTGCCGTCGATGTCGAGCAGCACGTCGCAGCCGTGGGACGGGGCGCCCGGGCCCCGGTCCCCGATGAAGAACTCGGTCTTCTGGCCCTCGTAAACGATGTAGCCCTCGGTGCCGAGCGGCCAACTGGGGCTGGAGAACAGGCCTTCCTGCATGGGTTCCCCGCCCGCGGGGGCTCCCGTGTCTCCATTGATGCCGGAACCGTCGTCCCAGAAATAGGTCGCGGTGACTTCGCCGTATTGAATCGGAGTGTCGTTGCTCATGAAGTGAAAGCCAGGTTGACGGCAGGGCCGAGAAGACCGCGGACATGACACGTCGGACACGCGGGCACGCTGGGTGCGCCCCCGCGGGACGTGTCATGGCAGGGTTCTCCCGCGTCGCTGGCGGCGATGGCGGGCGGGAACGGAAGATGTCTCCGCTGGCGCAGGCGCGTGGATTCGCGCGGCCCTGTTCCCGAAAAAGGTCTCGACTCCCTTGCGGCGCACAGCCGGTCAAGGGCTCGGCATCGGATCGTCAATAGGTAATAACGAACCGATCACGAGGACCCTAACCCACGCTTTGGGTAAAGCGTGCGATCTGGCGGGTAAAATGACTTTGCGTGTCTGCCGCAATACGTTACGAACCAGGACGCACGAGGGGCCGAAAAAGCAGAAACCCCTTGCCGGAAGGGGGTTACGGGCCCTCCCGGGACGGCGGGCGGGCCCGTGCGTGGCCCTCGTCATAAGTCGGCACACGTTCGCGCGGAGCGGGGAGGGGCGGCACAGGACCACGTGCGCACCAGCGAGTCATGGGCCTTCGGGCAGTGCGCTCCGAATACGAGTAAAAGTGGTCAACACCACTTAATTTGGGCACTTGGAGGCGGTCAACGGCGATCACGGCGCCCCGGTGCCAAGCAAGGGGCCGCCGGAGGGTCGCCTCCCGAGGAGGGACCGCCCCGGCGACCGGACACCGCGCTCAGGTCACCTGTGCGCGCTGCACGAAGCGCTCCTGGCGCCACTCCCCCGTCTCCACGACCTCCAGCAGGGACGCCGCGGCGTCCCACACGTCCGCGTAGCTCAGGTACAGCGGTGTGAAGCCGAACCGCATGACGTCGGGGGCACGGAAGTCCCCGATCACGCCGCGTGCGATGAGCGCCTGCACGATCGGGTACCCGGAACCCTCCTCCGGCTGCACCAGGGCGACCTGGCTGCCGCGCCGCGTGTGCTCCTGCGGCGTGATCGAGGAGATCCCCGCCTTGGCCGCGCGATCCATGAACAGGTCCGTCATCACCAGGCTCTTGGCACGCACCAGTGACATGTCCGCCCGGGACCACACGTCCAGGCTCGCCTCCAGAGCGGCGTCGGCCACCAGCGGCTGCGAACCGCTCAGGAACCGGGACACCCCCGGCGCGGGCTCGTAGTCGGCGCTGAAGTCGAACGGGCGGGCGTGTCCGTGCCAGCCGCTGAGCGGCTGGTCAGCCGAGGCATGGTGGCGCCGGGCGGCGTACAGGAACGCCGGGGCGCCCGGACCGGCGTTGAGGTACTTGTAGGTGCACCCCACGGCGAAGTCCGCACCGCTGCCGGCCAGGTCGACCGGGACCGCGCCCGCGCTGTGGCACAGGTCCCAGACCACCAGGGCGCCGTGCTCGTGGGCCAGACTGGTGATGCCCGGCATGTCGCGCAGGGTGCCGCTGCGGTAGTCCACGTGGCTGAGCAGCAGGACCGCGACGTCGCCCGCGGCCAGGGCCTCGGCCAGTTCGGGGCCGTCGGGGTCCACGCGCCGCTGGATGGCCCCCACCAGGGCCGTCGCGCCCTCGGCGACGTACAGGTCTGTGGGGAAGTTGCCCGCCTCGCCCAGCACGACCGAGCGGTCCGACATACGCAGCGCCGCGACCAGGGTCTTGAACAGGTTGGCCGAGGCCCCGTCACCGACGACCACCTCGTCGGGGCCGGCGCCCACCAGCGGTGCGATCTTGGCACCCAGGGTGCGCGGTTTGTCCCACCATCCTGCGTCGTTCCAGCTGCGGACGAGGCCGCGCCCCCACTCGCGTTCGATCATGTCGGCGACCCGGCCGGGGGCGGCGCGCGGCAGTGCGCCCAGCGAGTTGCCGTCCAGGTAGATCACCCCCTCGGGGAGGACGAACTCCTCACGGAACACGGCGAGGGGATCGGCCGCGTCTAGTGCGACGCAGTCCTCACGGGTGTCGGGGGTCATCAGATCCTGCTTCCTCAGAGCGGTACGGACGGGGACGGCGCAAACGGGGCAAGGGGCCGGGGACGGGTCAGACGGCGCTGCGGAGGGACCACAGCTCGGGGAAGACGTCCTGCTCGGCGTTGCGGGCCAGCCAGGTCAGGCCGTTGGAGCCGCCGCTGCCGGGCTTGCCGCCCATCGTGCGCTTGACCGCGACGAGGTGGCGGTGGCGCCATCCGGTCACCCGTTCGGCGACGTCGAGCAGCGCCTCGGCCAGCAGGAACAGATCGTTTCCGGGCTGGTCGTCGGCGTAGACGGCCTTCCAGGCGGCCTCGACCTCTGCACTGGACTCATAGGGCCGGCTCCAGTCGCGTTCGGCCCGGTCTGCGGGGACGGACAGGCCGCGGCGGTGCAGCAGGCGCAGCGCGGCGTCGTAGAGGCTGGGACGCTCCAGCAGGGCCGTGAGCTGGTCGACGACCCCGTCCATGGCCTTGTGCGGGCGAATCATGGCGGCGGACTTGTTGCCGAGCAGGAACTCCAGCTTGCGGTAGCCGTAGGACTGAAAGCCCGAGGCCTCACCGAAGGAGTCGCGGAAGCGGTTGAACTCGGTGGGCGTCATGTCGGCGAGCAGGCCCCAGGAGTCGTTGAGCACGTCCTGAGCATTGCACGCACGGCGCAGCCAGGCCAGGGTGCCGGGCACGTCGTCGGCCTCCAGCGCGTCGCGGGCGGCCTCCCAGCGTTCCTGTACCAGGGCGAACAGCAGCTCCATGACCTGGGTGGTGATGATGAACGCGGACTCGGCGGGCTCGTCGGTGCGTGGCCTCTGCAAGCCCAGCAGGGTGTCGATACCGACATAGTCGACGTAGGGGGTGTTCCGGTCGAAGGCCAGGGTCGGACCGTCCTGGTCGGACTCTGCCTGGCGTGTCCGAGCCGCCTCAGCCCCGTCGGCCTCTCCGGCGTACGGACACTGCTGGGCGGTGGTGGAGAGCATGAAGACCCCTTGTCGGACTCGCGTGAACGGCTGCGCGGGCACGGCGCCGCGAGGAGGGATCGTCCCCCGGGTACGACGCCGTACGCGTGAGGTCACATCATCGGACAGAAGGCGCCGAGAACGGAATGGATACCGGACACGCAATCCGGGCATTGGCCTACCATTCATAAAAGCTCATGCCCTTCGACTTTGGGAGCGCAAAGTATGGCCTCACGGCTTGCGACCCCGTTGGACAGCGTTGACCAGCTCATCCTCAACGAGCTCCAGCAGGACGGACGGCTCTCCTACAACGAACTGTCCCGCCGGGTGAACCTGTCGGCGCCCGCCGTCGCCGACCGTGTGCGCCGCCTCACCGACCGCGGGGTCATCACCGGCTACCACGCGCACGTGGATCCGGCCGCCGCCGGGCTGCCGGTGACCGCGCTGGTGCGCATGGAGTGTTTCGGCGCGCACTGCCTGCTGCGTGAACGCTCCTCGCTGGAACTGCCGGAGATCCTCCAGGTGCACCGTGTGACCGGGGACGACTGCTGCGTACTGCTCATCGCGGTCCGCTCCATGGAGCACTTCGAGGAGATCATCGACAAGCTCGCCGAGCACGGCCGTCCCTCCAGCACCATGGTCATGTCCAGCCCGGTGTCCTGGCGCGCCGTATCCGCGCCTGTGACGAGGCGCCCCTGACCGGCCCTCCGCCCGCGGCCCTGACCCGAGCGGACGGGGCGCGAGCGGGCGGAACGCGGACGGGCTGGGGCGGAGGCCGCCCGCAGCGCAGTGCGGGGCGCCCTCCGGTTCGCCTAGAGTCCTGAGGTGAGCGTACTCATCGACACCCCTCTCTGGCCCGGGCCGCGCGCCTGGCTGTTCGCCCACCTGGTCAGCGACCACTCCCACGAGGAGCTGCACGCCTTCGCCCGCGCGCTCGGCGTGGGCCCGCGCGCGTTCGACCGCGACCACTACGACATCCCCGAGCACCTGCACGCCCGCGCCCTGGAACTGGGCGCCGAACACGTGGGCAGCCGTGAGCTGGTCACCCGTCTGCGCGCGTCGGGGCTACGGCGGCCCAAGGCCGCCCGGACGCGCGACCGCGCCTGAGCCCTCCGACGCCGACGGGTCCCAGGGGGCCGGTTCAGGGCGGAGGCAGCTCCTCCGGGGGCGGTGCCTCCAGCCGGTCGAGCTCGGCGAGCATGTTCACCCGGGCCCGTGCCTCCCAGCGCGCCCGTCCGAGCGGTGTGTGGAACAGGTGCGGGGCCTCCAGCAGCGACCGCAGCACCCTGACGCGTCCCACGCGGAACTCCTCGTCCGGAACGTGGCGGTACTCGGCGCGGACCGCGGTCGTGTAGGCCAGGTACTCGTCGGCCGGGGCGGGCAGCACGGACAGGTCCGCGTCACAGACCACCGCGCCGTCCACGTCCCACCTCCCGGGCCGGTGCGTCGCGGTCACCCCGACCAGGCGCGCGACCTCGCGGACGAGCACGGGCCGGGCCCCATCAGGGACAGCAGCCGCTCGGCCAGCCGCGCGCTCTCCCTCTCATCGCGGCCGGGCCCCCTCGTAGACGGCGTCGTGGAACCAAACCGCGTAGCGGACGCGATCGACGTCGCGTGCCTCGTCCCGGAGAAGGTCGGCCGCGCGCAGTGTGCTCTCCAGGTGGGCGAGCGTGTGGTACCGGCGGTGCGGCTCGTTCCAGCGTCCCAGGAGTTCCACGCCCACCGCCACCGCCTCGGGGGTGTCCCCGGCGAGCCCGAGCCAGGCGGCCCCCAGCCGTGCCGCGGCACCCTGGTTCGGCGGGGGCGCCCATCCGCCGGGGTCGTGGGAGTCCATGTCCTCAGTCTTCCCCACCCACTCCGCCCCGGTACAGGATCAGGTGTCGGAGGTGTCCACGAGCCCGGCCTCGTGGGCGAGAATGGCCGCCTGCACCCTGTTGCGCATCTCCAGACGGTTGAGGATGGCGCTGACGTAGCTCTTGACGGTGCCCTCCACCAGGAACAGCCGCTCGGCGATGTCGGCGTTGGAGAGCCCGGAGCCCACCAGGGCCAGCACCTCGCGCTCGCGTTGGGTGAGCTCCTCGATCCGGGTGAGGGCGGCCGCCTCCCGCGATGCCCGGGCCCCACCGAACTGGGCGATCACCTGCCGCGCCACCTGCGGAGACAGGTAGGCGCCGCCGTCGGCGACCGCGTGCACCCCCGTGACCAGCTCGCGCGGATCCCCTGCCTTGAGCAGGAACCCGCTGGCACCGCCGCCGAGCGCTTGGGAGATGTAGCTGTCCTCGCCGAATGTGGTGAGGATGACCACGGCGGTGGAGGGCGCGACCCTGCGGATCTCCGCGGTGGCGGCGAGCCCGTCCGTCCGGGGCATCCTGATGTCCAGCAACGCCACGTCGGGGCGGTGGGAGAGCACCAGGTCGACGGCCTCGCGCCCGTCGGCGGCCTCGGCCACCACCTCGATCTCCGGGTCGCTGCGCATGATCGCCCGCACGCCGGCACGGATCATCGCCTCATCGTCGGCGAGCAGCACCCTGATCACGTCTGCGGTCTCCTTCGGTCCTCGGCTTCGGTGAATCCTGGTCACCGTAGCGGCGCCTCGCCCTTGGTCAGCAGGCGCCCCTCCGCGAAGCACACCTGGTAGAGGATCGTCTCGGACCCGAAGAACGCGGCGTCGCTACGGTAGTAGCTGCAAGTGGCGCCCTCGGGGACGGCGCTCTCCTCCAGCGTCTGGGCGTCCACGTACAGAGAGGTCTCCGGCAGCACCTCCTCCACGTCGGTCTGGGCGTCCCCGACCGTCAGGGAGGCGAACTCCTCCGGGGTCAGCGTGGTCTCCTCCATGTTCCGGACGTTGGTCCAGCCCAGAGCGAGGACGACCGCCACCGCCGCCAGGACCGGCATCAGCGCCAGGGCCAGCGACCAACCGCGCACCCGGCGGCGGGCGGCCATCTGGAGCTGGTCGATCTCGGCGCCATCCTCCGTCGAAGGACCCACCTCGACGGTGCCGTCCAGCGGCATGGTCGCGCAGACCTCCCAGCCGCCGTCGCCGTCCGGGCCGGCGGCGAAGGAGCCCCCGGCCAGGCGGACGCGCTCGCGCAGGCCGATGAGTCCGCGCCTGCCTCCCCCGCCCGGCTCTGAGAGCCGCCCGGAGGGCGCGGAGTTGGTCACCCGGACCTCCACCCGCTCCCCGTCCACGGTGAGCCACACAGTCACCTCAGCGCCGGGGGCGTACTTGGCGGCGTTGGTGAGCGACTCCTGAACGACCCGGTGGACCGCGCGGTCGACCATCGGCGGCAGGTCGGCGGCGCTGTCCCGGCGGACCAGGGCGACCCGCATCCCGGAGTCGCGGACGCGGTCGACCAGGGCGGCGACGCCCTCGTCCACGGGGGACGTGGGCGCGGGCTCGGCGTCGGTGCGCAACACCCCGATGATCTCCCGCAGGTGCTGTGTGGCGGTGACGGCGGTGGCGCGCAGCTCGGTGGCCGAGCTGCGGTACTCCTCGTCCAGGTCGGGGGCGACCTCCAGGGCCCCGGCTCGCAGAGCGATGAGGCTGAGCTCGTGGCCCAGGGAGTCGTGCATGTCCTGGGCGATGCGGGAACGCTCGCGCAGCCGGACCTGGTCGACGGTGAGCCGGTGCTCGCGCTGGAGCTGGCGGGCGTGCTCCCACCCCGCCGCGGCCAGGGCGACGTGCTGGCGCCGGTAGACGCCCACCAGCCAGGGCAGCATGACGCTGAACACCATGGTGCTCACGGTGGTGGTCCACGCCATCATGTCGTCGGGCCACACCGCCGCCGCGACCGCCAGCCACAGCACGGTGCCGGACGCGAAGAGGACCACCGCGGACCACACACCGGGCATGCGGCGCCCGACCAGGTAGGCCACGCAGAGCACCAGGACGCCGAAGCCGTACACCCAGAACGAGCCGAGCAGGGCCACGACCAGGGAGAGCAGGGGGTAGAGGCGGCTGAGCACGACGACCAGGGCGGTCAGTCCGACGACGGCAGCCGCGGTGGCCAGCGCCTCAGGGGCGGGCAGGCCCCCGGTCGTCCAGCGGAAGAGGACCTCCGCCAGGCACAGTGCGGTGATCGCGGTCCCGAACAGCACGTCTCGCAGGACGGTGCCCCTGGTGGGCCAGCCCGCCAGCGGACGGAGTGCGCGCCGGACGAACGCGCGCGGTTCGGACAGATCCATGCGGGTGAACCTACACATTCCGCCGCCCGAGCGGCACCGCCGAAAGTCAGGGCGGCGCCCCGTCCTCCGGCGGAGTGGCCGGGTCCCTCTTCCGCTGGAGGGTCTCCTCCCGACGTCCGGGAGAGGACCGGAACCGGGGCCACGCCCAGGGACCGGCCATATCATGGGATGAATCTTGGCCCTTTCCACGATTGCCCACGCCGTACCGCCGTGCTGGAATCCAGAGGGCGGAAACCGCGACAGGACGAGGGCCGGATGTCACCACTACAGACCCTGCGACGTATGCACGAGGTCGCCGGCTGGCCACTCCTGCTGACCACCTTCCTGGCCCGCCTGCCCATCTCCATGTCCCTGATCGGGCTACTCACCCTTGTCACCACCACGACCGGCAGCGTGGCCACGGCCGGTGCGGTGACCGGCGCCTTCGCCCTCGGTGAGACCGTGGGCGGCCCCGTCATCGCCCGCTTCGCCGACCGGCACGGGCAGCGGATCCCCGTGCTGGCCACCGCGCTCGCGGACGCCGTGCTGATCATCGTGCTCGTCTACACCGTCCTGGCCGGCGCCCCCGCGCCCGCCCTGGCCGCACTGGCCGCCGTGGCGGGCATGTGCATGCCCCAGATCGGCCCCATGGCCCGCACGCGCTGGGTGATGCTGATCCGTCGGGGACCGCACCGGGGCGCCGAGCGGGAGCGCTCGTTGTCCGCGGCCATGTCGGTGGAGGGCGTGCTGGACGAGGCCGCGTTCGTCCTCGGCCCCGCGCTGGTGGGCGTGCTCACCGTGGCCCTCTCACCGTCGGCGAGCGTACTGGGCGCCGCGGTGCTCATCGGCGTCTTCGGGACCGTGTTCGCCCTGCATCCCACCGCGCCGTCCGGGAGCCCACCGGTGCGCGGCGCCGAGGGCCGTATCGCCACGCCCGCGCTGCTGGTGCTGGCCGTCCCCATGTTCTGCCAGGGCCTGTTCTTCGGCGGTATGTCCACCGGTGTGGCCGCGTTCGCCTCAGCCTCCGGGAACGGCGACCTGTCAGGGCTGATGTACGCGGCGATGGGCGCCAGCAGCGCCGCGGCGGGACTGATGATGGCCTCCCTGCCCGTGGAGTTCGCGCTCACGACACGCACCCGGATCGCGGCGGGCGCGATGTTCCTTCTCACACTGCCGCTGTACCTGGACCATGAAGCGGTCAGCCTGGCGGTGGCCATCTTCGTGCTGGGCGCGGCGATCGGCCCGCACATCGTGAGCCTGTTCGGGCTGATCGAGCGTGCCGCCCCGGCCAGCCGCCTGTCCCAGTCGATGGCCCTCATCCTGAGCTGCCTGATCCTGGGCCAGTCGCTGGGCTCGATGGCCTCGGGCGCCCTCGCCGACACCCACGGCCACCAGGGTGCGTTCGCGCTGGCCACACTGGGCGGGTTGGTTTCCTTTACGGTCACCACACTGCTCGTGCGCGACCGCTGGTACGGCCGTGGAAGCGCGGATCGCCCTCTCCTGCGGCGGTGACGGCACCCGCGCCGGGAGGCTGAAAGCGATACATGGCATGAACAGGGTGATCCCGGGAACATCGGGCGTTAAACCCGCGTTAAAGAGGCGCCCATTCTTCACACTCCGACCTAGGCTCGATGATCGTGCTCGATCTACTGGCCACCATCGGCCCCCGCCGCAAAGAGGTGCCCGTGCCACAGCTCAACGGGCTTTCCCGCGTCACTCTGTCGGTCCGCGACCGCGACGAGAGTGTCCGCTTCTACCGCACGGTCCTGGGGTTCCGGGTCCTCGGCAAACGCGACCATGAGGGCACGCGGCGCACCGAGTGTCAACATCCGACATCGGGACTGCTGCTGGCGCTCATCCAGCACCGGGACAACTTCAAGGGCAGGTTCGACCGCAGGCACTGCGGCCTGGACCGTCTCACCCTGGGCGTCGCCAACCTGGGCGAACTCGAGGCCTGGGAGGAGCGTTTCGCGGAGATGGACGTGGAGCACTCCCCGGTGATGCACGCCGAGGAGGGCTCCACGCTGCTCTTCTACGACCCGGACGGCACCGAACTAGCCCTGTTCGCCCACGCCGAACTCGACGCCGACAACAGCTGAAGGCCCGTTCCCGGTCCTGTCCGAGAGTGCTTCGGCCTTTGGTCCGAAGGTGCATCGGGCCCGTGCCTCCCGGCCGTCAGGCCGGGCACCGACGCTGCCCGGTGCACTGGCCCAGCACGTCCGAGGGCGCATCTCCGACTGATCCGTCGACGCAGGCCCCGGCCCCACGCGGCGGTCCGAGGACGAGCTGCCGCGGCTCGGGGCCGTTAAGGACCATCGCCGACCGGTCCGGTTCACCGCCAGTACCCGGTGGACGAACACCGGCCGGGCGGGCTCCCCCTGCCCAGGACCGGTCGGGGGAAGCGGTCGCGGCCCCGGGGCGGGGCGCCAGCCGGTGGGACGGGAACCAGCGGACGCCGCGAGGCGCACCGAGCCCACAGCCGCGAGGCGGCGGGACTCCCCGGGGGTCGCCCCAGGGAGGACCTCACTCGACTCCGACCAGTTTCAGACGTACGTCGCGCTCGGCCAGATCGTCCACGGCGGAGCGCGGAAGCCGGTCATCGGTGATGATCAGGTCGAACTCCTCCAGGCTGGCCACCCTGAAGGTGCCGAACTTGCCGTACTTGGTGCTGTCGACGGTGAGCACGCTCTTGGAGGCGATCCGCAGCAGAGCCTGCTTGGCGACCACCTTGGCCTCCGAGGGCGTCGTCGATCCCCGCTCGACGTCCCAGGAGCTGCTGGCGATGAAGGCGAGGTCCACGTTCACCTGGCGCAGGAAGTCGGCGGTGAAGCGCCCGACCGAGGAGTGGTCGGAGTGTGAGACCACGCCGCCGGTGTGGATCAGCTCGATCCCCGGGTACTCCATCAGGTGGCCGACGACGTTGAAGTCACTGGTGATGACGGTCAGACCGACCTTCTCGGTCAGCAGCGGGACCATCTGGAGCGTGGTCGTGCCCGCATCCAGGTAAATGGTGAAGTTCTCCCGGACCAGGTCGGCGGCGGACCGCGCTATGGCCCGTTTGGCGGGCACCTCCAGCTGGGCCTTGGCCAGGTAGGAGGGCTCACTCTTGAGCCGCGCCGCCAACCGCACCCCACCGGTGACCGACAGAACCTTGCCGTCGTTCTCCAGCGCCTGGATGTCACGCCGGACCGTCATGTGGGACACGGACAGCATCGACGTGAGCTCGTTGATGCTCAGCACGTGACGCTCCTGAAGGAGCTTGAGGATGTGCTCTCGTCGCTGGTCCGGAATCATCGTTCGCCTCACACTCCAGGGGACGGCCATGGGGACGCCGTACGGTCACGACGCCATGTAACAAAGTTTCCCAGTCCCTCGCACCGTGTCGGTGCCCGCGCGACGTGAGTCCGATCGCAATCGCGGCATCACGTACCCGCGCCGCCGACCCGTACGGGAGCCGGACCAGCCGCCCCTGCGGGCGTTTTTCCTGTTTACACCACATGCAGCGGAAGTTTTTGCCACCCTTGGCACCATGACGCTGTCCATCGCACTACGCGGAGACACCGCACGCTTTCCGGGCAACACGCTCCCGGCCCTGCGTTCAGCCTCGCGTGCCGGAGCAGACCTGGTCAAGATCGACGTCCATCTGACCTACGACGGGTACCCCGTACTGATCGACGAACGACTCGTGGTCGCTCCCGGTTCCCCGACCCGGCCCGTGAGCGAGTTGACCCTGGCCGAGCTGGCCGCCACACGCGACGACGTGGAGCGGCGTGTGCCCACCCTCATGGAGGTCCTGGCCGAGTTCGGGGGCGAGGGTCCTCCTCCCCTGCTCGTGGACGCCAGCGCGCCGGAGGCCGCGCTGGCCGCGGACACTCTGCTGCGCGGGTACGGCTTCGGCGACCAGGTGCTCTTCACCGGTTCCACCGAGACCCTCGGCGCGCTGCGCGCCCGCAGTCCCAACGCCCGTCTGATGCTGGCATGGGACCAGCCGGGGCTGCCGCCCGAGGACGTGTCCCGGCCCCTGCGTCCAGACTTCCTCAGTACGCATTACACACTGCTGACCCGGGAATCGGTCGGAGAAATGCACCGTTCCGGTTATCTCGTAACGGCTTGGACGGTGAACGAGTTTCCGGAAATAGCGTATGTGACGGAAATGGGGGTGGACGCGCTCGCCACTGAGCGGATCGAGGACCTGGTGACACTGACCAGTAGCCGCGAGCTGGGAGAACCGGCCCCCGCCCCGGTCGGGGAAGGGCCGAACCGTCCCGTCTGAACGGATACGGGATCCGCCCTCTCCGGCCCGGTCGTCTCCGACGGCCGGGAGCTCACCGGTTTTCGCCGTTCCCGCTTTTTGTCGAAGCGGCGCGACTACCCTCGAAAACAACGACCCACCCAGTGAGGACCACACGCCTCGTTCCCTCGCAGGCGTACTCCGAGCGATGAGACACACCACATGACGGCCAACATCTCCCCTCGCACCCTCCGAACCACAGCCCCTGTCCTGGACTGTGCCGCACGCCTGTTCACCGAACACGGCTCGCGGGGTCTGGCCATGTCCGCGCTGACCCACCAGATCTCGGCCGAGACCGGGGTCGACACCGCCTCGCTCAGGCGCGCCTTCCCCACCCGGTTCGACCTGGCCTACGCCGTCGTACTGTGTTCCACCCGGGAGCGGGTCAACGGACAACTGGCCGCGGACCAGCCTGGACAATCTGCGATCGAACGCATGTCCTCCCTGGTCAGAAGGCATGTGGAGATCGGCTGGAAACACCGGGCGACGACCTCGCTGACGCACGAGATACTGCCGGTGCTGCGGGCCCTCCATCCGGCCCGCCACCGCGAGATCAGTTCGCTGGCCCGGATCTACCGGGAACACATCCGCACGGTCATCGTGGACGGCATGGTCTCGGGCGCCTTCGGGGTACGCGAACCCGGACGGGCCGCCGACGAGGTGCTGGACACCTTCGACTCCCTGCTGCACTGGTACGACCCCGAGGCCGGGCTGAGCATGGACGACCTCGGCTCCGTCTACGTGGACCTGGTCATACACCACCACCTGGGGTGTCCACGCTAGGGCGGCGCACGACCGACCTTGGCGGTCACCGCGCGGAGTGTCCGGGACGGCCCGGGGAGGCGAACGCGGAACGCCCCGCCGGACAGGTGCTAGCCCCCGACGAGCTGTTCCAGGTCGATGGACTCGGCCAGAGCGCGCAGGCCGTCGTCACCCGGGTGGAGGTGGTCCCCGGAGTCGTAGGCGGGCAGCAGACGTGTGTGGTCCCCAGGGTCGCGCAGGACGGCGTCGAAGTCCCACACCCCGTCGAAGGGCGACATCGGGTCGTTGGCCTGGGAGCGCAGGTAGGTGTTGACCTGCTGGCGGGCCTGCTCGACCTCCGCCGTACAGCGCTGCTCTCCCCCGCACGGGCCGAGTGTGGCCACGAACACCCGCAGGCCGTACTCGTGGGCCAGTCTCGCGATCTGGCCGATCCCACTGATCACCGCGTCGGGCGAGGTGCCCCAGCGCAGGTCGTTGATACCCGCGAAGACGACGACGGTGTCCGCTCCGTTCTGGACGAGTACGTCCCGGTGGATCCGTCGGGTCATCGCAACGCCGCTGGGGTTGCTGGACACCCCCTCCCCCGAGTAGCCGTCCCGGACCACGTGGTTCCCGGACACGCCGAGGTTGAGCACGCCCGGGTTGGGCAGCTCGGGCTGGGCGGCCAGGCGTGCGCTGAGCACGTCGGGCCAGCGGGCGTTGGCATCGCGGGTGGAGCGGACGCCGTCGGTGATGGAGTCTCCGAATGCCGCGATCGCACCGGGGCCCTCGAGTACCTCCACACCGGTGAGGAAGGGCCACTGGTCGACCCTGCCGGTGAACGGAGCCCCGGTGGTGTCCAGGGTGTGGTCGCCGCTGCCGGGCTCGCTGGTGTAGTTGGTGTCCACCGAGGCGTAGTGCACAGGTGCGGTGGACACCCGTTCGGGCAGGTAGATGCTGACCAGGGCGTCGGTCTGCGGCGGCTCGGGGGCCGTGACGGGGTCGCTGAACACCTGTCCCCCCGCCGGGATGACGGTGTCGGAGTGCCCGTCGAAGGTAAGCGGGACCGCCGCGCCGCTGGCGGCGGCACCGGTGTCACGCAGTGCCATGGAGGCCGCGCCCACGGTGACGGGGGAAGCGGCGAAGGTGTTGTCCAGGCGGATCCGCACTCTGCTGCCGCCGGTGGTGGTGCGTACCGAGAGCCGCAGGGTCTGGTCCTCCCAGGGGCCGACCTCCAGGTAACCGGAGGTGGCCCGTGCCCAGGTACCGGTCCACTCCGGGCCCGCGGCGCGCCCGCCCACGGAGAACAGGTGGATGCGGCCCCCGCCGTCGCCGACCTCGGGCAGCACCACGTGGGAGACCTCGCGCGCGGGGTCGACGGGGACGGCACGCGCGTACAGGCGTGCCTCGCCGAGCATGGGACCGGGCTCGACGGCGGAGTTGGTGTAGGGCAGGGTGAGCGCGGCCTCGTTCGCGGGCCCGGCGATCCAGTCGGGGACGGACAGGACGAACTCCTGCTCCTCCCCGTCGGTGTAGACCACACGGCCGGTGCCGTGGACGTCGACCTCGGTGCTGGTGGTGCCGGCGGCGGTGGCCAGGAAGGTGAGCGACCGGTAGTGGCCGGCGTCGAGCTGGACGGACTGGCCGGCGGAGACCAGGTGGTCGGGGCGCCCGAGAGCGTAGTCGGGCAGTTCCAGGGGCGCTCCCAGGAGGACGACCTCGCGTCCGGGAGTCCACCCGGCGGCGGCCAGGGCCTGCGCGGACAGGCTGTTGCCGGAGCCGTCAAGGTCGACGTTGGCGGCGGAGCCGTCCCGGGATATGCCGGTCCGGTCGATGAGGTCGCTGAAGGAGGCCCCGGTCGTCTGGGGGGCCGCCTGCGCGGTCTGCTTCAAGGATCCGGTGCCGGCGCCGCGGGAGATCGTGGTGTTGACGACGGTCGTGAGGAGCACCGCCACGACGACCGCCGCCGCACCGCGCAGCAGGAAGCGGGCCGAGCCCCCGCGTCGGTGTTGCGTACCGCGCTTCCGTGGCGCCCCGTCCGATCCCAACGCTCGCCTCCCCGGAGTACACCTGTCCACCCACCTGTGGGACGACACCGGGCGCGCGGTGGTTGTTGAGACATGGCGCACCGCGACCCTCTGGCCGGCCGTCAGTGTAAACGAGCGGGCTCCGCTCTCCGGGGAGGTTCCAGAGCCGTCCGGGCGCCGTTTCACACCACGCCTACCTGCACGAAGACGATAAACGTGAAGGGGTCACGGATTCGGCGAAGAGTGCCACTCGATTCATCCGATGTCAGGACGAGGATTCGGGTGGCCTTTGCACGGCAGCGCGGAGGGAACTCCCGACAGACCGGAAGAAGGCATCGAAAGCCTTTGAAACAGACGGAATCCTATGTCTCACCAGACCCGAAGGTCTGTGGCAAAGAGGTGTTCCGCCCGGTGAAGGGGGGTAGGCCGGGCGGGACTCGAACCCGCGACCCAGGGATTATGAGTCCCCTGCTCTAACCAACTGAGCTACCGGCCCGCCGTCGTCGGCAAACGTCATCCTAACAGGGTGTGTCCGCCGTTTCCGCGCCGTAAATCCGTTACCGGACAGAGCCCGCGACCGTCGGTGGAGATCACGGCTCCCCTACCTCGCACCTGGGCCACGGCCCGCGAGAGCGTGAGGTCTAGGGTGGTGAGGTGCGGCGCGCGCCTGGACGGCCCCCAGCGCCCGGTACCGACGCCGCGTCGAACCCGTTGGTAACATCGCGGGTCGCACAACGTCGTTCAGGAGAGTTCACGATATGCCCAAAGCACCTGTCACCGTCACCGTCACCGGCGCCGCCGGCCAGATCGGCTACGCACTGCTGTTCCGGATCGCCTCCGGGCAACTGCTCGGCGCCGACACCCCGGTGAAGCTGCGCCTGCTGGAGATCCCGCAGGCCGTCAAGGCCGCCGAGGGCACCGCGATGGAGCTGGATGACTGCGCCTTCCCGCTGCTCCAGGACATCGACATCTTCGACGACGCCACCCAGGCCTTCCAGGGGGCCAACGTCGCCCTGCTGGTAGGCGCCCGCCCGCGTGGCAAGGGCATGGAGCGCGGCGACCTGCTCGAGGCCAACGGCGGCATCTTCAAGCCCCAGGGTGAGGCGATCAACGCCGGCGCCGCCGACGACATCCGCGTCCTGGCGGTCGGCAACCCCGCCAACACCAACGCCCTCATCGCCCAGAGCCACGCTCCCGACGTCCCGGCCGAGCGCTTCACCGCGATGACCCGCCTGGACCACAACCGCGCGCTCACCCAGCTCGCCAAGAAGCTCGACGTGTCGATCAACGACATCAAGAAGCTCACGATCTGGGGCAACCACTCCGCCACCCAGTACCCGGACCTGTTCAACGCCGAGGTCAACGGCACCAGCGCCGCCAAGGCCGTGGGCGACCAGTCCTGGCTGGAGAACGACTTCATCCCGACCGTCGCCAAGCGCGGCGCCGCGATCATCGAGGCCCGGGGCGCGTCCTCCGCCGCCTCCGCCGCCAACGCCGCCATCGACCACGTCCACGACTGGGTCAACGGCACCCCCGAGGGCGACTGGACCTCCGCCGCCATCCCCTCCGACGGCTCCTACGGCGTGCCCGAGGGCCTCATCTCCTCCTTCCCCGTCGTCTCGCGCGAGGGCGAGTGGGAGATCGTCCAGGGCCTGGAGATCGACGACTTCTCCCGCTCCCGCATCGACGCCTCCGTCAAGGAGCTCGTCGAGGAGCGCGACACCGTCAAGCAGCTCGGCCTGGTGTAGTACCCGCATGTAGGCCCGCGCGCTCGGCACGGGCCGAGCCGTCGTGAACGGGCACGCCTCACACGAGGCGTGCCCGTCGCCGTTTCCGGTGTCGGTCCAGGGCCCGGGAGCGGTTCGCGGGGCACCGTCCCGAAAGGCCTCGGAGAGCAGGCAGTATAGAGACTGTGAGTCTCATCGATGTGCTTCCGGCCAAACCAGAACCCGACTCCCTCTTCGAGACGTTCGCTTTGTGGGCCGAGGAGCGGGGCCTCACCCTCTACCCGCACCAGGAGGAGGCGCTCATCGAGGTCGTCTCCGGGTCCAACGTCATCCTCAACACCCCCACCGGCTCGGGCAAGAGCATGGTGGCCACGGGCGCGCTGTTCGCCGCCCTGGCCCGCGACGAGTGCGCGTTCTACACCGCTCCCATCAAGGCGCTGGTCTCGGAGAAGTTCTTCGACCTGTGCAAGATCTTCGGGACGGAGAACGTCGGCATGATGACCGGGGACGCCAGCGTCAACTCCGATGCGCCCATCGTGTGCTGCACGGCGGAGGTCCTGGCCCAGATCGCCCTGGCCGAGGGTGCGGACGCCGACATCAACACCGTCGTCATGGACGAGTTCCACTTCTACGCCGAGCCGGAGCGCGGGTGGGCCTGGCAGGTGCCCCTGCTGGAGATGCCACAGGCGCAGTTCCTGCTGATGTCGGCGACCCTGGGCGACGTCAGCCGCTTCGAGGAGGACCTGAAGAAGCGCACCGGGCGTCCCACCGCCGTGGTCGCCTCCGCCGAGCGCCCGGTTCCCCTCTACTACGACTACCGGGTCACACCGCTGCACGAGACGCTGGAGGAGCTGCTGGGCAGCGGCAACGCCCCGGTGTACATCGTGCACTTCACCCAGGCCCAGGCCGTGGAGCGCGCACAGTCGCTGACCAGTATCAACATGTGCACCAAGGAGGAGAAGGCGGCGATCGCGGCGGAGATCGGCAACTTCCGCTTCACCACCAAGTTCGGCCGCAACCTGTCCCGGTACGTGCGGCACGGCATCGGTGTGCACCACGCGGGCATGCTGCCCAAGTACCGGCGCCTGGTCGAGCGGCTGGCCCAGGCCGGACTGCTCAAGGTCATCTGCGGCACCGACACCCTGGGGGTGGGCGTGAACGTGCCCATCCGCACCGTGCTGTTCACCGCCCTGAGCAAGTACGACGGGACGCGGGTGCGCCGCCTGCGCGCCCGCGAGTTCCACCAGATCGCCGGGCGGGCCGGACGGGCCGGGTTCGACACCGTGGGCAACGTGGTGGCCCAGGCGCCCGAACACGTCGTCGAGAACGAGAAGGCGCTGGCCAAGGTCGGTGACGACACCAAGAAGCGGCGCAAGCTGGTGCGCAAAAAGGCCCCCGAGGGGTTCGTCGCCTGGGACGAGGCGACCTTCAACAAACTCATCGAGGCCGAGCCCGAGCCGCTGACCTCACGGTTCCGGGTGAGCAACGCCATGCTGTTGAGCGTGATCGCCCGGCCCGGAAACTGCTTCACCGCGATGAAGCACCTGCTCACCGAGAACCACGACGACCGTAGGACGCAGCGCCGCCACATCCACGAGGCGATCGCCATCTACCGGTCGCTGCTGGACGGCGGGATCGTGGAGACCCTCCCCGAACCCGACGAGCAGGGGCGTCCCGCCCGGCTGACCGTGGACCTACAGGCCGACTTCGCGCTCAACCAACCGCTGTCCACGTTCGCGCTGGCCGCGCTGGAACTGTTGGACAAGGAGTCGCCCACGTACGCGCTGGACGTGCTCAGCATCGTGGAGTCCACCCTGGACGATCCGAGGCAGATCCTCGGTGCCCAGCTCAACAAGGCCCGCGGTGAGGCCGTCCAGCAGATGAAGATGGACGGCGTCGAGTACGAGGAGCGCATGGAGCGGCTGGAGGAGGTCGACTACCCCAAGCCGTTGGAGGAGCTGCTCACCCACGCCTACGAGGTGTACCGGCACGGCCACCCGTGGGTGGGCGACCACCCGCTCCGGCCCAAGACCGTGGCCCGCGACATGTACGAGCGGACGATGACCTTCACCGAGTACGTGGGCTTCTACGAGCTGGCGCGCTCGGAGGGGCTGGTGCTGCGCTACCTGGCCAGCGCGTACAAGGCGCTCAACCAGACGGTGCCCGACGACGCCAAGACCGAGGAGCTGCGCGACCTCATCGAGTGGCTGGGAGAGCTGGTCCGCCAGGTCGACTCCAGCCTGCTGGACGAGTGGGAGCAGCTGACCAACCCCGAAGCGGAGGCCCCCGAGGACGAGGAGCCCGCCGAGGAGAGGGTACGCCCGGTCACCACGAACACGCGGGCCTTCCGGGTGCTGGTACGCAACGAGATGTTCCGCCGCGTGGAGCTGGCCGCCCGCCGCCGCTACGACGAGCTGGGCAAGCTGGACGGCGGTGACGGGGAGTGGGACGACGAGGCCTGGGAGGAGGCCCTGGAGGAGTACTTCGACGAGCACGACTCGATCGGGACCGGCCCGAACGCGCGCGGACCGGCGATGCTGCTCATCGAGGAGGAGCCGGAGCTGTGGCGGGTGCGCCAGATCCTCGACGATCCGGAGGGCGACCACGACTGGGGCATCAGCGCGGAGGTGGACCTGGCCGCGTCCGACGCCGAGGGCCACGCGGTGGTGCACGTGGTGGACGTCAACCAGCTCTGAGCGGCCATGACCGGGCCCCGGCGGGGCCCGGTCAGCCCATCAGGTGGGCGTTGACCTCGCGGACCCCCGCGGCCAGCTCGGGGCGCTCCACCACGGTCCGGCCCGCCGCGCGCAGGCGCTCGGCTCCGTCGCAGTCCACGAACAGGTCGGGCTCGCGCCAGGCGAAGACCACGCGCGGGATCGGCGTGGCCAGGATCAGGGCGCTACAGGACAGCGGGCGGGAGGAACGGGAGCTGCACGGTTCCAGCGACGAGTACAGGGTGGCATCGGCCGACCGGGGATCGCCGGTGTCCGTCTCACGCAGGGCCACCTCCTCGGCGTGGTCGTGCGGGCCCTCGCGGCGCGAGTAGCCCTCACCCAGGACGGTGCCGTCGTTGGCGACCACGACGCAGCCCACCGAGAACGCGGTGTCCGAGGGCGGACAGGAGCTGGACAGCTCGACGGTGCGGCGCAGCCAGTACGCGTCGGCCTTCCCCTCGCCGGGGGGCGGACCGGCGCTCACGCCTCTTCCCCTTCCCCGGAGCCCAGTCGGTAGCGCAGGACTGCCACGTCACCGAGCGTCCTGGCCTCCACCAACCGCATGGGCGCGTCGCGCGTGTGGGGAAAGGCGCCGGGCACGACGAAGCGCGGGGCGCCCTCCTCCCCCACGAAGAACGGGGCGACCGCCAGCCTGAGCTCGTCGACCAGCCCCGAGGTGAGGAACAGGGTGTGGACGTGCCCGCCGCCCTCCACCAGCAGACGGGACACACCCCGGTCCGCCATGTCGGCCAGGACCGCCTTGGCGGTAGGGGGATCCCCGGCGTCCACGACCTCGGCGGCCGGGTCGTCGGTGGGCCGCGCCTCCAGCGCGCGTCGGGCGGTCTCCACACCCGCGCCCCCGGTGTAGACGACGGCGCCCGCGTCGCCGGTGGAGAAGAAGCGGGCTCCCGGATCGAACTCCCCGCTACCGGTGACCAGGGCCTTCAGCAGGTTCTCGGTGCGCCCTTGTCCGCGGCGGCGCTCGCGCAGCAGCGGCGAGCGCACCAGGAGCCGGGGGTTGTCGGCGCGCAGGGTGCCCGCGCCGACGAGGATCGCGTCGCATCCCGCGCGCAGTTCGTCGATCTCGGCGAAATCGGTCTCGTTGGACAGGCGCAGCCGCTGCGGGCCGGTGTCGTCGATGCGCCCGTCGACCGACATAGCGCAGCTGAGGATGGTGTAGGGGCGGTCCATGCTCCCAGGCTAGTGCTGTGATCGGCATGGTTCACCGCCCCGGTCTCCCCTCCGTCGCATCGGCGACGCTCGTGGCCGGCACACCGGCGAGGGTGTGTGGCTCGGCGGGCGCCGACGACGCGCTCCGGAGGAGTACCGCTGCTTTCCGGGCAAGTCACACCGCTCGTCCGATACGTCGTATTCTGCGACGGGAACGGAGATTATCGCAAGCAGCGGCTGCGGAAGGAGGAGTTTACCGCCCGCCGCACCTGAAGAATCCTTTTCCCGGACACACGGAGGAGCGCGGGGCCGCACGAGGCCTGAGCACCGAGACCTCCTCGAGGACACCGCGGCCACACGGCTACGCGCGTGAAGCCTGCGCACAGAGGCTTGGGAGTCCCGACACCGTCGCCCAAATTCCTCGCATAATGGACATTAGGCGCATAAGTACTAGCCACCCCAAGCACGCACTTCCACACACTGCGCGATACTTCCCGGACACGCCGCACAAGGATTTTTGCGACCCGTGTCTGTGACTCGGTTAACAACACAGCACACTCGGAATAGAATCCAGTGGTCGACCACACTTCCCCACCTCAGACAAGAGGAAGGCGATGCCTCAATTCATCTCCCCCGATTTCCTCAGGAAGGCGGGGGGCAAACACGTCAGGGCCAACCCTCCACCCTTCCTTGACCTGGCCCGGCCCAGCGTGGCGCGGCTGCACTCCTTCCACCTCAAGGGCAAGGACCACTTCGAGGTGGACCGGGACCTGGCAGCCAGAGTGGATCGGGTCGCACCGGGGTTCCAGGACCTCGTCCTGGGTGAGCGCGCCTTCCTCCAACGAGCCGTCCGCCATCTGAGCGAGGATCTGGGCATCCGGCAGTTCATCCAGATCGGCGCGGGCCTACCCGCGCCCGGCGACCCGCACGAGATCGCGCACGCGAGCGACACCGGGGCCCGTGTCGTCTACGCCACCGACGATCCGGTGGTACTGACCCACCACCTCGCGCTGCTGCGCGGCAGACGTACCACCACGACGGTGCGTGCCTCCCTCAGCCGGCCCGACCAGCTCCTGCGCAGCCCCGAGACCCGGGGCTTCATCGATCTGGACGAGCCCGTGGGCCTGCTGCTCACCGGTGTGCTCTCCCACACCTCCGACGCCGACACCCCGGCCGAGCACATCGCTGCTCTGCGCGACGCCCTCGCCCCCGGTAGCCACATGGTCCTCAGCCATTACTGCCGTCCCGACCCGGCCGCCTTCCCGAAGGACGCGTCACGGGCCGAGCAGTTGGAGCGTGTCTTCCTGGACCACCTCGGCTCCGGACGCTGGCGTTCCCGGAAGGCCATCGAGGCCTTCTTCGAGGGCTGGCGGATCTCCGAGCCCGGCGTGATCGAGGTCCAACGCTGGCGCACACTGCCCGTGGCCCCGCCCGTCCCCGGCTGCTACCAGATGCCGCAGCGCAACCGGCGGCTGATCCTCGGCGGCATCGGCAGAGTCTGAGCCTTCTTTCCCGTCCCCTCTCCCCGCGTCGGAGCCGCCCCGGACCGGCAGCGGGCGAGGGCCCCACATCGGGTGAGTCCGACGGTCCCCCTTCCCCCGCCACGGTTCCCGAGGCTGTCATCCGGTAGCGCGCAGGCACGGCCTCCGGTATACGAGCGTCCTCGAAGCGCCGTCAGCAGAGCCCGGCGCGGCTGACTGCGGGGTGTACCCGAGATCCCGAGCACGACGAAAACAGGGCCCTTCCTGAGGAAGGACCCTGCTCTGAAGCTCCCGCGACTGGACTCGAACCAGTAACCTGCCGGTTAACAGCCGGCTGCTCTGCCGATTGAGCTACGCGGGATGGCGCACCCCGTGCCCCTGGGGGACGCGGCGACGCCTCTAGCCTAGCGCCTTCCGGGGAGTGCTCGCGACGCGTTCTCCTCCGCCCTCCCCGGCCCTACGGCCCCGGGGTCCTCGTCCCCCGGGTCGTCGCCGTCACCGTCACCGGTCAGGATCGGGGTCTGCCAGTCCCTCCATCCGGACAGGTCGCCGGGCTTGCCGGACGAGGCCCTGAACACGCCAGGAGCCTCGCCCGTGTCCGACAGGAACGCCTCGATGCTCTGCCGCAGGGAGCCTTGCCACTCAGCCCTGGTGGCGCGGTGCGTGCCGTCCTGGACGTCGGACCAGTAAGTCAGCTTCTCGGCCCTAAAGGACCGAGCTTGCAGCTAGAGCCCGCCACTGGCTGTGGTATCCCTGCCGCGTCTTGGCCATCGGTCTTGTGGACTGGTGGTCGGGACGTGTGACTTCCGCCCCGCATCCCACACACCAGCCGCACGGGCGGCGATGGTGAGGCAAGCATTCCGGTCCGCGTGCGCAACGACGCCGCACCCCCGGCAGACGAAGCGGGCCTGGCCGACCCGGTTGCGCTTGTCGGTGTGATGGCACTGGGCGCACTCCTGGCTGGTGTACGCCGGATCGACGTACACCAGCGGGACACCCGCCCGGCGCGCCTTGTACCCAAGGAACCGACCGAGCCGGGCGAAGGCCCAGGAGTGGAGCGTGACCCGTTGGGGCCTGCGTTGTCGGGTAGCGACGGCGCATTGCTGCGCCGCCGCCCCCTCAGAACTGATCTTGCTTCGGTTCGGTGGACAGGTGTCCGCTTTCGGATACTTTGCCATCGAACGAGGAGATTGAAGTGCCCAG